>NZ_JBXASW010000022.1:0-81602 GCF_058809745.1 Variovorax sp. MPBD4-3 | reverse complement strand
GGACAGGAGGGCGGGAAGTTGCATGAGGGGCCTCGTCGGAAGTTGAGGCCCCGACGATCTCTCAGGCCCCGCGCGGTGCCCAGTGCCATGCGACGGAATGCCGCACAGCGTGCGCGAAATGCGCGCGGCGCGGCATGGAGCGGGTGAGCCCGCGTCTCAGCTCCGCTTCTTGTGTTCGGTGTCTTGGGTGGTTTGGATGGCCTGTGTGCCTTCGGCCGGCTCGTCGTGCCCCGTTCCCACATGCCCCGAGTCCGCGAACAGGCTCCACGCCGCCATGAACAGCGCCGCGATCACCGGCCCGATCACGAAGCCGTTGATGCCGAAGAGCGCCATGCCGCCGATGGTCGACATCAACACGATGTAGTCGGGCATCTGCGTGTCCTTGCCCACCAGCAGCGGGCGCAGGATGTTGTCGACCAGGCCGATCACGAACACGCCCACGAAGATCAGCACGCCGCCCTGCCAGAAATGCCCAGTGGCCAGGAAGTAGATGGCCACCGGGCCCCAGATCAGCGCGGCGCCCACCGCCGGCAGCAGCGACAGGAAGGCCATCAGCACAGCCCACAGCAGCGCGCCCTGCACGCCGAGGAACCAGAAAGCCAGCCCGCCGAGCGTGCCCTGCGCGATGGCCACGGCCACGTTGCCCTTGACGGTCGCGCGGATGACGGTGGTGAACTTGTTCAGCAGGTAGTGCGTGTGCGGCTTAGCCAGCGGCACGGCGTCGCGCATGCGCTTGGACAGTGCCGCGCCGTCGCGCAGCAGGAAGTACAGCAGGTACAGCATGACGAAGAAGCTGACCACGAAGTCGAAGGTGTTCTGGCCGATGGCCAGCGCCTGGCTCGCGATGATCTGGCTCGCCTGGCCGGCGGCGGCCGAAATGCGCGCCTGCCAGGCCGCCATGTCGCCGAGGTTGAAGCGTTCGACCAGGTTCAGCAGCCACTGCGGCGAGGCGTCCAGGATCTGCTGGAAGTAGGCCGCGAAGTTGATCTGCCCCGAGCGGATGTTCTGCGTGACCAGCGCCACTTCCTGCACCAGCGACACGCCGACCATGGCCAGCGGAAGAATCACGATGAACAGGCAGATGGCCAGCGTCAGCAAGGCGGCGGCGTTGAGCTTGCCTGGCATCTTCCTGAGCAGCCAGCGGAACAGCGGCGTGAACAGGATCGCCAGTGCCACGCCCCAGAGCACCGCGCCGAAAAACGGCAGCAGTACCCAGATGAAGGCAGCGGTGACAGCGGCGAGAAGGGCGAGGAACACGCCGCGCTGGAGTTGGGGTGAGTTCATAAGTGTCTCGGACTGTAGCCGAGCCGGAACCCGCACCTGTGTCAGCGGGCGCGCCCTCGTATCGGCCAAGCGGATTCATAGGGGAAACTGCCGGGAGTCGCTGCGCGGCTGGGGATCGCTGCTATCGAACCGATAGCGGTCGCCGGTGCTAGTACACAGCTTCAGCGCCTGGCGCGCGGCAATGCTACGGGAGCCAGCGTAGCCTTCAGCCTGCTCGTTGCATCCGGCTCCGCCGCAGCGTCGACTTCCAGCGCGCGCTCGACATTGCCGATGTGGTCGAGCATCAAGCGGCGCGCCTTGTCCGTATCGCCCGCTTCGAGCGCCGCGACGATCGCGCCATGCTCCGCGCACGACTGCCCCGCCTCGTGCTTCGACTGGTAGAGCGTGGCCGCAAGGGTGGTACGCGCTGTGAGGTCGCGCAGCACGTCGACCAGCAACTGATGTCCCATCTGCTCGGCCAGGCACACGTGGAAGTCGGCTAGCAGGAAGGCGCGGGTGGCAGCGTCGGCGCCTTCGATGGCGCGCTGCTCGTCGGCGATGTGGTCGCGCAGTTTCCGGATCACCTTGCCCAATGGGCGGCCCTCGCTCGCGGCCAGGATGCCGGCCTCGACGATGCGGCGTGCCGAGAAAGCGTCGCGCGCCTCTTCGGCCGAAGGCTCCACCACATACCAGCCGCGGCGCGACTGCACCTCGACGAAGCCGCGCGCCTGCAGCTGCATCAGCGCCTCGCGCACCATGGTGCGGCTCACCGAGAAGTTCTCCGCAAGCGCCTGCTCGCCCAGCCGCTCGCCCGGCGCGAGCTTCTGCGCGAGGATGGCCTCGACCACGCGCTCGGCGATGGCGGTGGGGCTGACGTCGGTGGGCATGTGGCTCACTCAGTGTGCGGAGGTGGTGGTGGCGGTGCCTGCGTTCGCCACGGGCGCGGCCGCTGCCAGAGGCTCGCCATCCAGGGCTTCGGGTGAGTAGTTGCCGTCGAGCACCGCGTGCGCGCGTTCGCGGTCGATGTCGCCTTCCCAGGCCGCGATGGCCACCGTTGCCACGCAGTTGCCGATCAGGTTGCCCAGCGCGCGGGCAATGCCCATGAACCAGTCCACCGACAGCACCAGCACCAGCCCGATGGCGGGAATGGCCGGAATCGCATGCAGCGTGGCGGCCAGCACCACGATGGCCGAGCCCGGCACGCCGTGCGCGCCCTTCGACGTGACCAGCGCAATTGCCAGGATCGTCATCAGGTCGGCCATCGAGATCGGCGTGTTGGTGGCCTGCGCGATGAACACCGCGGCCAGCGTGATATAGATCGAGAAGGCATCGAGGTTGAACGAATAGCCGGTGGGAATCACCAGCCCGACCGTCGAATCGCGGATGCCCATGCGGCGCAGCTTGGCCATGACCTGCGGCAGCACGCTGTCCGACGAGGTGGTGGCGAACACGATGGTGAGCTCTTCGCGCAGGTAGCGCAGCAGCTTGATCAGGCTGAAGCCAGACATGCGCATCACCAGCCCGAGCACCACGAACACGAAGACCAGCACCGCGCCGTAGAAAAGAGCCACCAGCATGCCGAGCTGCTTGAGCGAGCCGATGCCGTACTGTCCCACCGTGAACGCGATGGCACCCAGCACGCCCAGCGGCGCCAGCTTGATGATGATTCCCATGATCTTGAACAGCACCAGTGAGAGCGCATCGACCACCACCGCCACCGGCTTGCCGCGATCGCCCAGCAGCGTGAGCGCGCAGCCGAACAGCACCGCGAACAGCAGCACCTGCAGCACGTCGCCGGTGGCGAAGGCGTTGACCACCGTGGTCGGAATGAGCTTCATCAGGAACTCGACCGTGCCGCCGCTCGTGAGCTTGTCGGCGTTCGAGGCGTAGGCGCTCATGGCGGCCGGGTCGAGTTTCGACGGGTCGACGTTCATGCCGGCGCCCGGCTGGAACACGAAAGCCAGCACCAGGCCCATCGCCAGCGCGATGGTGGTCAGCACTTCGAAGTAGATGAGCGACTTCACGCCCACCCGGCCGACGCGCTTGAGGTCTCCCGCGCCGGCAATGCCATGCACCACCACGCAAAACACCAGCACCGGGATGATCATCTTGATCAGCTTGATGAACCCGTCACCCAGCGGCTTGAGCTTGACGGCGTACTCCGGGGCAAGGAGCCCCGCGAGCACGCCAAGAACCAGCGCGATGACCACCTGACCGAAAAGCGATTTGGCGAAGCGAGGCATGGAGTCTCCTGTCTGTCTTGTCGAGGTTTTGCATGCAAGCAATGCCTTTTCTTGCATACAAGAAATGTAGGCAAGAAGACTTTGGGAGGGTCAGAGGGTTATCCCGGGAGGGGAGAACCGAAGGCGGCGCCAGTGGCGCCGCGTCGTCGAGCGCCTACTGCGCCGCCACCTTCACGAACACCGGGTTCGAGTAGAACCACAGATCCGCGTAGTTGCGCGCATTGATGGCATTGAAGCGCGCGACGTTGTCGGTCACCACCACCTTGGCGTCGGGCAGCGGTTCGCCTGCGGCCGTCTCGCCCGGCACGTCGGTGCCCAGGTTGGTGCCGCGCAGGCGGAAGTACTGATTGTTGCCGGCCTTCACGGTGTAGGTCACGGCGAAATAGCCGTCTGCGTCCAGCTTCCAGTCGTTGCGGGTGAAGCGCTTGAGCACGCGGGTCGACGTGTTGGTGTCGCGCGAGTAGCCCGGCGTGCCCGGCTTCTCGAGCCCGGTCACGTCGCCGGCGATCAGGTCGATGTGGTCGACCGCCGGCTTCACGTTGGCGAAGACGCCGCTGCCGAGCTGGTATTCGAAGTTGTTGCGCTCGGGGCTCTTGAAGCGGATGGTGATCTTCAAATCTTCGCCGGCCTTGGCCGCCACTTCGGAGCCCATCTCGCCCGCGCCCTTGGCGCTTTGCACCTTGAAGTCGAGTGCGTTGATGAGGTCGCCGTTCACCGCGAAGAGCTTGCCCGAGCGCATGGCCGCGAGCAGCGACTTCGGGTCCTTGATGTCGCCCCACAGGTGGTTCTTGGCGTATTCGCCCGGTGCGTAGCCGCTGCTGTACTGGCCCTGGGAGATGGTGAAGTGGTAGTCGGAGTCCGCCACGTTCCAGATGTGGCGGCCTTCGGACAGCAGCGCGTCCCAGGTGCCGCCGAGCTTGGCGACGAGGTAGTCGACACCGCCGTAGACGCGCGATGGCAGATTGGCCGGAATGTAGTCGCTGGTGTAGCCGCCGCGGTCGGGCTCCATCTGGTTGCCGACCATGCCTTCGAGCGAGAACACGATGTTCGGCGCGAGGTCGTTCATTTCACGCAGCTGCGCGATCGTGTATTTGCCGGGATTGCGCGACGGATGGTTGATCTGCAGGTAGCTGGTGTCGGGGTAGTTGCTCTTCAGCCACGAGATGGCGGCCAGCGTCTCCGCGTGGGTGTTGTAGCCGGTGCCGGCCTTCGGACCCCAGGCCGCCACGTCTTCCGGCGCGAAGGCCGAGTCGGGGCGGTTGGTGAAGAGGTACTCGAACTGGTTCGCGGCCTTCAGTGCCGTGGCCGACATCGGGTTGTCCGTCAGCAGCCCGACGTTGCCGTGGTCGTGCGAGGGCATGTCCCACTCGAAGGACGCGAAGATCGTCTTGTCCGCGTACTTGCCTGCGGCCTGCAATGCCTTGATGCGCGGCACCTGGTACTTGGCCATGCCCTCCGAGAACGGGATCGCCGTCGCCAGCTTGTTGCCGTCGTTGTCGTAGGAAGACATGCGCAAGTGGTCGGACAGCGCAGCCCAGTCGAGCCCGAAGCGGTCGAATGCCTGGGCGAGCACCTGGTCGAGCTTGTTGACCTGCTGTGCGTCGTCCGACTGCATCGTGTGGATGTGCAGGTCGCCGATGGTCCAGCGGCCCGTGGGGCCGGCTGCCGGGGCTGGGGCCGGTGCAGGAGCAGGGGTGGGCGCCGGAGCCGGCGCGGTGGCCGTCGGCAGCGGAACGAAACCCGGAGCATCGGAGCCGCCGCCGCAGCCGGCCAGCATCAGCGTGCCAATGGCGAGGGTGGAAAAGAGCGTGCGGCGGAAGGGGGGAGCAATCGAAAAACGGTAGGACATGGCGTTCTGAAAAGATGACAGGCGTGTAAAACACGTGGACCCAAAAGGGCTACGGAGTCTCGGAGGCAGCCATGACGCCCGGATGAAAGAGAAACGAAAGTTCGTTGTTCCCGCACCCCAAATTCGCGAGAACAAGGCCTTCGCTGGCCGCACGGTCGTTCGCGCTCTATAAACTCGACCCCTTCCATGAATCTCAGCGCGCCTCTCCCCACGCTCACCGCTTCCGTCGATGCTGAGTTGCTCTCGCGCATGGTGCGGGCCGACCAGCTGGTGATGGTGCGCCGCAGCGTGCTCGCCGCGATTCCGATCAACATCGTGCTGAGCTTCACTGCGACCCTGGTGGCACTCAATTCGGGCCGCGCGTTCGAGGGGCTGTGCTGGCTGATGCTGTCGCTCGCGGTGAACGGGCTGCGCAGCTATGTCAGCCGCTGGCCGTTCGCGCCGTCGCGCGGCGTGCTGCTGGACGGCAGCGTGGCAACCTCGCCCAAGGGGCGACCTGTCGAATGGCACCTTCGGCTGGCCGCGGTGCTGGCCGGGGTCTCGGGCCTGGTCTGGGCGCTCATTCCGCTGCTGTGCAACGGCTACTCATCGCCGCAGGCGGTGTTCTATCTGACGGTGGTGTGCGGCATCTGCGCGGGCTCCGTGACCTACGGCACGGCCTTCGCGTTCGTGCCGATCAGCTTCATCACGCCGGCGTTGCTGTCGGTGGCGGGGTGCCTGGTGTACTGGGGCGGCTTCGACAACTTGAGCCTGGCTGCGATGGTGCTGCTGTACCTCGGGGCGCTGGTGCGCAGCGCGGTGCACAGCGAGCGCACCTTCCGCGAGGGCAGCCGGCTGCGCAACGAGGCCACCGCGATGGCGGAGCAGCTGCGCCAGGTGCACGCGCTGTCGATGGACGCGACGCAGCAGCTCTCGTTCCGCGCCTCGCACGACTCCCTGACCGGGCTGCTCAACCGCGAAGGCTTCACCGAGGCGGCGACGCTGCACATCGTCTCGTCCCGCGGCCAGCAGCACTGCCTGTTGCTGCTCGACCTGGACGGCTTCAAGGCGGTCAACGACGCCTTCGGTCACAAGGTCGGCGACCGCGTGCTGCAGGACGTGGCCGGCTGGCTGCAGCGCGAACTCACCGACCTGCGCGCGGTGCTGAGCCGCTGGGGCGGCGACGAGTTCGCGGTGCTCTACAGCCTCCAGGGCACCCGCCAGGCGCCCGCGGCCATTGCGCAGGCGCTGATCCGCTCGATATCGTTCGCCACCGCGCACTACGGCGGCCACCTGGGCGTGAGCATCGGCATCTCGGTGTCGGGCGACGCCGAAATCGCCGACATGATCAGCTTTGCCGACGAGGCGCTCTACGAGGCCAAGCGCACCGGGCGCAACCGCTATCAGTTCTTCGACGCCCCCCTCAACCTGCGGCTGGGCACGCGCAGGGACGTGGAGCGCGACCTGCTCAACGCCATCGAAGCGCGCGCCATCGGCGTGTGGTACCAGCCGATCATGGGCTGCGACGGCAAGCACATCCACAGCCTGGAGGCGCTGATGCGCTGGCACCATCCGCGCCACGGCCACATCGCGCCGGAAGAAGTGATCTTCGCCGCCGCCAACACCGGCGTCGCGGAGCCGCTGCTGCGCCACCTGGTCGACGAGGTCTGCCGGGCGATGCGCCAGCTCGAGGCCTCGGGCTCGGTGCTGGCGAACGTGCCGATCGCCATCAACGTGTCGCCGCGCGAGATGGCGCAGCTCGCGGTCGACGACATCGTGCTCGGCATGCTGAAGACGCGCGGCATCGCGCCGACCCGGCTGCAGATCGAGATCACCGAAGAGGTGGCGCTCGACACCCACGCGACGCGCAGCCGCCTCAGCGCCCTGTCGGCCGCCGGCGTGGCGATCGTGGTGGACGACTTCGGCGTGGGCTATTCATCGCTGGCGTCGCTGCGCAGCGAATACGTGCGGCAGGTCAAGATCGACCGCAGCTTCATCCTGGGGCTGGCGGCGTCGCCGGGCAACGTGGTGCTGGTCGATTCCATCGTGCAGCTGGGCCGCTCGCTGAACATCCAGGTCGTGGCCGAGGGCGTGGAAACGCAGGAAGAACTCGATGTCCTGCGCACGCTGGGCTGCACGCTGGTGCAGGGCTACCACCTGGCGCGGCCGGCGCCCCTGCCCAACATGACGGCGTGGGCCGAGGCCCGGACCAGGGCGGCCGCGGTGATCTCCCCCATGTCGGGCGCCAGGCCGGCCTGAGCAGGCAGGCCGCGCGCCCGGAGCGCTCAGGCCAGCAGGTCGCTTAGCGTGCGCGCGATCACCTTGGTGGCGCGGCGCAGGTCTTCGAGCACCACGCGCTCGTCGCTGCGCTTGGCGTGCGACTCGAGCACGGTGCGCGGCCCGGCCCCGTAGATCACGCCCGGAATGCCGGCCTCGACGTACAGGCGCACGTCGGTGTACAGCGGCGTACCCATGGCCTTGATCGGCTCGCCGAACACGTCCTGGCCGTGCTTCTGGATCGCGTCGACCAGCGGCTTGTTGCCGGCCAGCGGCTTCATCGAGTTGGCCAGCAGCAGTCGCTTGATCTCGACCGTGATGCCGGCGCTCTCGGCTGCGGCATCGGCGATCACCTTGCGGATGGTGGCTTCGACCTCGGCCGGGTTCTCCTCGGGGATCATGCGGCGGTCGAGCTTGAACACCACCTTGCCGGGCACGACGTTGGTGTTGGTGCCGCCTTCGATGCGGCCCACGTTCAGGTACGGGTGCGTGATGCCCTCGACCTTCGACGTGACCTGCTGGTAGAGCGTGTTCTGCGCATACAGCGCGTTGAGGATCTTCACCGCGCCCTGCAGCGCGTCGATGCCGGTGGCCGGCACGGCGGCGTGGGCCATCTTGCCGTGCACCGTCACTTCCATCTGCAGGCAGCCGTTGTGGGCGGTGACCACCTCGTAGCTGAAGCCGGCCGCGATCATCAGGTCGGGCTTGGTCAGGCCCTTGTCGAGCAGCCAGCCCGGGCCGAGGATGCCGCCGAATTCCTCGTCGTAGGTGAAGTGCAGCTCGACGCTGCCCTTGGCGGGCCTGGCGACGGCTTCGAGCGCGCGCAGCGCGAAGGTGAAGCTCGCGAAATCGCTCTTGCTGACGGCGGCGGCGCGGCCGTAGAGGCTGCCGTCGACGATCTCGCCGCCGTACGGGTCGTGCGTCCAGCCTTCGCCAGGGGGCACCACGTCGCCGTGGGCATTGAGCGCGACCGTCAGGCCGTCATTGCCGTACTTGCGGCGCACGATCAGGTTGGTGATCGATTCGAGGCCGTAGTCCTTCACGTCCTGCGCGGGCACGGCGTGCTTCTCGGCGTCGAGGCCGAAGTCCTTCAACAGCTCGGCGGTGCGTTCGGCGTGCGGCGCGTTGTTGCCCGGCGGCGTGTCGGTGGGCACCTGCACCAGTTGCTGCAGGAACTTCACTTCCTCGTCGAAGTGGGCGTCGATCCAGGCGTCGAGCTTTGCGTAGTCGGTCATGGTTGTTCTTCTGTGAATCAGTGGGCTTGTTCGGCGGCCAGGTTGTCCAGTAGCAGCTGGAAGGCCTGCACCGCGAGCTGGATGTCGTCGTTGGTGCTCGATTCGAGCGGGTTGTGGCTGATGCCCGAGTTGATGCCGCGCACGAAGAGCATGGCCTGCGGCATCACCTCGTGCAGCTTCATGGCGTCGTGGCCGGCGCCGCTGGGCATGCGAAAGAGCGGAATGCCGAGTGCGTCGACCGCCTTTTCCCAACGCTGCTGCCACGCAGGCGCGCTGGGGGCGGCGGCGGCGCGCATCGTCTCTTCGAGCTCGAAGCGCACGCCGCGTCGCTCGCAGATGTCTTTCAGCGCGTTGACCACGTCGGTGGCCAATGCATCGCGCTGTTCGTTGTTGGGCGCGCGCAGGTCGAGGCTGAACTTGCAGCGGCCCGGCACCACGTTGATGGAGCCGCTCGGCACTTCGAGCATGCCGACGGTGCCGACCGAGTCGCCATCTTTGGCGGCGCGCTGCTCGGTGTAGAGGATCAGCTCGGCCACGGCGGCCGCGGCGTCTCGGCGGCGGTCCATGGGCGTGGTGCCGGCGTGGCTGGCCATGCCGATGACCTCGCCCACGTAGCGCACGCTGCCGTTGATGGAGGTGACGATGCCCAGCGGCAGGTCGAGCTCGGTGAGCACCGGGCCCTGTTCGATGTGCACCTCGACGAAGCCGAGGTAGCGAGCCGGGTCGCGCTGGATCTTCGGGATGTCTTCCTGCTTCAGGCCCGCGTGCCGCATGGCTTCGCGCATGGTGACGCCGTCGGCGTCCTTCTGGTCGAGCCAGCGCGGGTCGAAGTGGCCGATGAGCGCGCCCGAGCCCAGGAAGGTCGCCTTGTAGCGCTGGCCTTCCTCTTCGGCGAAGCCCACCACCTCGAAGGCGAAAGGCAGGCGCTTGTTCTGCCGCTTGAGTTCGCGAACGCAGGCGATCGGCACGAAGATGCCGAGGCGGCCGTCGTACTTGCCGCCGTTGCGCACGGTGTCGTAGTGCGAGCCGGTGAGCAGCGTCTTTGCGTCGGGCGTCGTACCTTCATAGCGGCCCACCACGTTGCCCACGGCATCGATGTGCACCGAATCGAAACCCACGTCGCGCATCAGCGCGCTGATCTGCGCGGCGCAGGCGCGGTGCGCGTCGGTCAGGTAGGTGACAGTGAGCTGGCCCTTCTCGGCGTAGCCGGGGTCGGTGTGCACCGAGAGCTGCTCCTGCCAGTCCCACACGTCGTTGCCGAGCGTGATGTCGGCGGCGAACTTGTCGTTCAGGCGGATCTCGGCGATGCGGTGGATGTTGCGCAGCGCCTCGCCCAGCTCGAACGACGGGTGGTTGTGCAGCCGGCGCTCGAAGGTCTCGATGATCTCGCGCTTGGCCAGCCCGGTGCCGCGCGGTCCGCGCACGGCCAGGATGAACGGGAAGCCGAACTTGGCGTTGTAGTCGGCGTTGAGCTGCTGGATCTTCGCGAATTCCTCGGGCGTGCAGTCGGTCAGGCCGGCCTTGCTCTGCTCGTTGGTCGACTCGGCCGTCAGCGTCTTGCTGACCATGGCCTTGCCCGCCAGCTCCGGGTGGGCGCGGATCAGGCCGATCTGTTCGTCGGCCGACGATTCGGCCAGCGCGCGCACCAGCGCATGCTTGAGGTGCGCGAGCGAGCGGAACGGGCGGGCGGCCAGCGCGCGCTGCGCGATCCAGGGCGAATGCTCGTAGATGCCGTCGAGCAGCGCGACGGCTGCGGCCGGCACCGCGGCATTGAGTTGGGCGATGGTGAGGCTCACGATGCGGCTCCTGCTTCGAAGGGGTGCGCCTGCTTCCAGTGGCGCGCGATGTCGACGCGGCGGCAGACCCACACCTTGTCGTGCTGTGCGATGTGGTCCAGGAAGCGCTGCAGCGCGGTGATGCGCCCGGGCCGACCGAGCAGGCGGCAGTGCATGCCGATGCTCATCATCTTCGGGCTGTTGTCGCCGGCGGGGTCGCCCTCGGCGTAGAGCGCGTCGAAGGTGTCCTTCATGTACTGGAAGAACGGATCGGCATGCGAGTAGCCCTGCGGCAGCGCGAAGCGCATGTCGTTGCAGTCGAGCGTGTAGGGCACGATGAGCTGAGGCACCACCGTGCCGTCGGTCTTGCGCACTTTCATCCAGAAGGGCAGATCGTCGCCGTAGTAGTCGCTGTCGTACTCGAAGCCGCCGTAGTCGGCCACGAGGCGGCGCGTGCGCGGGCTGTCGCGGCCGGTGTACCAGCCCAGGGCGCGTTCGCCGGTGAGCTTCTCGATCGCTTCCATGCCCAGGCGCATGTGTTCGCGCTCGGTGGCTTCGTCGAGGTTCTGGTAGTGGATCCAGCGCCAGCCGTGGCAGGCGATTTCATGGTCCAGTTCCTTGAAGGCGGCCGTCAGCTCCGGGTAGCGCTCGAGCGCCATGCCCACGCCGAACACTGTAAGCGGCAGGCCGCGTTTCTCGAACTCGCGCAGGATGCGCCAGACGCCGGCGCGCGAGCCGTATTCGTAGATGCCTTCCATGCTGATGTGCCGGTCGGGAAAACTCGCCGGGTTGAACATCTCGGAGAGGAACTGCTCGGAGCCCGCGTCGCCGTGCAGCGTGGCGTTCTCGCCGCCTTCTTCGTAGTTCAGCACGAACTGCACCGCGACGCGCGCGCCGCCGGGCCACTGCGCGTGGGGCGGATTGCGGCCGTAGCCGACGAGGTCGCGGGGGTAGGGCAGGGTGGAGTCGTAGACGGTCATAGGCTTTTCAGGACAGCGCCAGCGAGATGTCGTTGGTCGGGACCTTGCGGTCGAAGGTCAGGTTGGCCTCGACGTGCTCGAGGTGTTCGGTCATGAGGCGCACGGCGCGTTCCTCATCGCGCGCGGCCAGTGCCTTCACGATGTCGGCGTGCTCGTCGTTGGAGTGCTCGGCCGCGCTGGTGCTCTGGTACATCAGTGTGATGAGGGCGCAGCGCGAGATCAGCTCGCCGAGGATCTGCGCCAGCACCTGGTTGCCCATGAGCTCGGCCATGCGCACGTGGAAGTCGCCGAGCAGCTCGGTGCGCCCGGAGATGTCTTCGCACGATACCGCGGATTTCTCGAGCGCTACATGCTCCTTCAGCGCCTTGATCTTGGCGGGCGTGACGGTGCGCACGAACTCGCGCGTCATCTCGGCCTCGAGCATGCGGCGCACGGCGAACACCTGCTTGGCTTCGTCGACGGCGGGCGCGGCCACGAAGGCGCCCCGCGCGGGCTCCAGGCGGATGAGCTTGTTCTGCGACAGCTGGAACAGGGCCTGCCGCACCAGCGTGCGCGACACGCCGAAGTGATCGGCCAGCTTCTGCTCGGCCAGCTTGGTGCCGGGCTGAAGCCGGTGCTCGACGATGGCTTTGGTGAGCGCATCGACGATCGAACGGGTGGTGGAGGACTCCATGTTTTTCATGATAGACCCAAAGCCGCGAACTGTATACACTTTTGTCCACCGGAATATCCCGCACCCACCGATCCAACCTTCGGACTTTCAAGGAGCGCCCCATGGGCCTGAGCACTCACGTACTGGACACGATGCATGGCGGCCCCGCCGCGGGCATGGAGGTGGCGCTGTACACCACCGACGGCGACGCCGCCACGCTGGTCAAGCGCTTCACGCTGAATTCGGACGGCCGCAGCGACGGGCCGCTGTACGACAACAACTCGTTGAAGGCCGGCACCTACCGGCTGGTGTTCGACGTGGCGGGCTACTTCAAGGCTCGCGGCGTCAAGCTGCCGGAGCCCAATTTCCTGAACAAGGTGTCACTGGACTTCGGCGTGGCGCACACCGACCAGCACTACCACGTGCCCCTGCTCGTGAGTCCGTGGAGCTACTCCACGTACCGTGGCTCCTGAGGTCAGTCCCCTTGCTGCTGGCCTTCCGTCAGGGTGTCGAGTTGAAAGCGGCCGCTTTCGTCCCACAGCCAGGTGTCCGTCCATGTGACGGTGCCCAGGCGGGTGGCCGGCGGGAAGGGCGAGGCCTTGAGCACCGTGCGCTCGATCTCGGCGATCACCTCGGGTGCGTGCTTGGGCGCGCGCAGCCAGCGCATCGAACGCACCTTGCCGCCTGTGTCGAGGTTCACTTCGAGCGTGCCCACGGCATAGAGCACCGGCGGCAGCTGGCCCTTGTAGATGCGCGAGCGGTTGGCGTCGTAGATGTGGCGGGCGGCGTCGCGGCGGTAGTCGCGCGCGCTGGCCGCGTTCGATGCGCGCGGCACCGGGCCGGAACCCACGTCGCCGCTGGCGCCGCTCAACTGGCCGGGCACCGACCCGGTGGAGCCGCAGCCGGCGAGCCAGAGGGCCGAAAGAAGGGAGGCTGCGAGCGCGAGGCGTCGGGGCGTAAGCTGGCGATTCATCGCCGGGTTTATACCGTGACTCTCCACGGGCCGGGCAACCGGAGGTATCCATCACCATGAGCGGTGCGGTCGACCAATTGCTGGCGCGTCTTCGCCAGGAAGACGGCGTGCTGGTGCGCGTCGAGTCCACGCAGGGCTCGGCGCCGCGCGAGGCCGGCACCTGGATGGCGGTGTGGGCAGACGGCCTCACGGCCACCATCGGCGGCGGCCAGCTCGAATTCCAGGCCACGAAGGAAGCGCGCGAGTTGCTCGCGGGCCTGCGCGCGCCGTTCGAAGGCATCCAGCGCTACCCGCTGGGTCCCAGCCTGGGGCAGTGCTGCGGCGGCGTGATGTTCCTGTCGTACCGGCGTATCACCGCGGCCGATGCGCCCGTGCTGCAGCGCGAACTGGTCGCGCAGCTCAAGCCCGTGGCGCTGTTCGGCGGCGGGCACGTCGGCGCCGCCCTGGCGCGCCTGCTGGCCGCACTACCGTTTTCGGTGCGCTGGATCGACAGCCGCGACGGCGTGTTCCCGGACGCACTCCCCGCGCAGATCGACACCGAGCATTCCGAGCCGGTGCAGGACGCGGTGGCAGCGATCGCGCCGGGCAGCCGCGTGCTGATCATGAGCTTCAGCCATGCCGAAGACCTCGACATCGTCATCGCCTGCCTCAAGCGCCTGCGCGAGCGCGACGACCTGCCTTACATCGGGCTGATCGGCAGCAAGACCAAGTGGGCCACCTTCAGCCACCGGCTCGAAGCGCGCGGCTTCACGGCGCAAGAGCTGGCCCGCATCACCTGTCCCATCGGCGTGCCCGGCATCACCGGCAAGGAGCCCGAGGTGATCGCCGTGGCGGTGGCGGCACAGTTGTTGCAACCGCTGGACTGAACAGGGTTTTCCCGGCGGTGGCGCCCCAAAAAAAGCATCCCGCCCTTTGCCAAAACTGTATACACTTTCGGTCGACAACAAGCCGCAGCGGAGCGAGGCCCATTCCATGGAGCCTGCGTTCGCGGCACTTTCTCTGCTTACAGCGCCCGCGGTGGTGAGCAGGCTGAAACCCCTTTGCGGCGTCCCCACGCGCGCACAGGGTTGAGAGAGAGCACATGGAAAGCTACTACCTCGACTGGGCCAACCTGCTGCTGCGCTGGGTCCACGTCATCACCGCCATCGCCTGGATCGGCGCCTCCTTCTACTTCGTGATGCTGGACAACAGCCTCGAGAAGCCGCAAGACCAGGAATCGCTCGACAAGGGCGTGGGCGGTGAACAGTGGGCGGTGCACGGCGGCGGCTTCTACAACATGCAGAAGTACGCGCTGGCGCCCAAGAAGCTGCCGGACCACCTGCACTGGTCGTACTGGGAGAGCTATTCGACCTGGATCACGGGTTTCTCGCTGTTCACCATGTCGTACCTGTGGAACGCGAGCACCTATCTCATCGACAAGTCGAAGATGGACTGGCAGCCCGGCGCCGCCATTGCCGTGGCGCTGGCCTTCTTCGTCGTGTTCTGGATGGTCTACGACGGCATCTGCCAGATCTTCGGGCGCCGCAAGCACGGCGACACGATCGTCGGCGTGCTGATCGCCATCTTCATCGCCTTCGCGACCTGGCTGGCGTGCCACTGGTTCGCGGGCCGCGCGGCCTTCCTGCTGGTGGGCGCCATGATGGCGACGACCATGAGCGGCAACGTGTTCTTCTGGATCATTCCCGGCCAGCGCAAGAACGTGGCGGCACTGCGCGAAGGCAAGCCGGTGGACCCGGTGCACGGCCAGCGCGGCAAGCAGCGCAGCGTGCACAACACATACTTCACGCTGCCGGTGCTGTTCGCGATGCTGAGCAACCACTACAGCTTCACCTACACGCACAAGTACAACTGGATCGTGCTGCTGCTCATCATGCTGGGCGGCGCGGCGATTCGCCAGTTCTTCGTGGTCCGCCACCGCTTCAAGCTGGGCATTGCGGGCAACCCGCTGCCGTACGCCATGGTCGGCATCGTGGTGCTGGGCCTGACCATCGTCTGGATGAAGCCCGAGCCGGTGGCTGCGCCGGTCGTCTCCGCCGCGGCGCCCGCCGTGCCTTTCTCCGACGTGCAGAAGGTGCTGGAGCAGCGCTGCTTCATGTGCCACGGCCCTGCCGTGCAGATGAAGAACGTGCGGGTCGACTCCCCCGAGCAGGTGGCCGCGCACGCGCAGGCCATCTACCAGCAGGTGGTGGTGACCAAGATCATGCCGATGAACAACGCGACCGGCATCACCGATGAGGAACGCGCGCTCATCAGCCGGTGGTTCCAGGCCGGCGCGAAGACGACCAACTAGGCATCCCGAAAAAACTGACCGGCAGGGGCGGGGCCTGGTCCGCAGCACAATTGCCGGTCTGGAGACAAACCGCAATGACCGCTTCGAATCCGTCCTTGGCCCCCGCCCCCGATCCACGCAAAGACCCGCGCGCCTTTCTCGAACATCTCTACCGCGTGGCGGTGGACCGCGCGCTGCCGTTGTCCACGCTCGGCCCCCATCTGCCGCCGCCGCCCAAGGGCCGCACGCTGGTGCTGGGCTGCGGCAAGGCGGGCGGCTCGATGGTGCAGGCGCTCGAAGCCCTGTGGCCGGCCGACGCGCCGCTGTCGGGGCTGGTCGTCACGCGCTACGACCATATCCCGCCGCGGCCCGAGGGCCTGCCGCAGCGCATCGAACTGGTCGAGGCCGCGCACCCGGTGCCTGACGAGGCCGGCCTGCGGGCGGCCGAGCGCATCCTCGCGCTCACCAAGGGCCTCACGGCCGACGACCTGGTGCTGTGCCTGATCTCGGGTGGCGGCTCGTCGCTCTTGGTGCTGCCGGCCGAAGGCCTGACGCTGGCCGACAAGCAGCGCATCAACACGCAACTGCTCGAGAGCGGCGCGAGCATCGGCGAGATGAACTGCGTGCGCAAGCACCTCTCCCGCATCAAGGGCGGCCGGCTGGCCGCGGCCTGCGCGCCTGCGCGTGTCGTCACCCTCACGATCAGCGACGTGCCCGGCGACGACCCGGCCATCATCGCCAGCGGACCGACCGTGCCCGACGCCACCACCTGTGCCGACGCGCTCGCCATCCTCGAGCGCTACGCCATCGACGTGCCCGCGCCGGTGCGCGCGCAGCTCGAAAGCGGTGCGCTCGAAACGCCCAAGCCGAACGATCCGGTGTTCGAGGGCCACCAGACGCATGTGATCGCCACGCCCCAGCAGTCGCTCGAAGCGGCCGCCCGGGTGGTGCGCGCCGCCGGCCTCGAGGCGCACATCCTCAGCGACGAAATGGAAGGCGAGTCGCGCGAGGTCGGCAAGGTGCATGCCGCGCTTGCGCGCGCGGTGGCGCTTCGCGGCGAGCCTTTCGCCAGGCCCTGCGTCATCCTGTCGGGTGGCGAGACCACGGTGACGATCCGGCCCCGCAAGCCCGGCCAGGCCAAGGGCCGGGGCGGGCGCGGCGGCGAGTTCTGCATGGGCCTGGCCGGCGCGCTCATGGGCCAGCCGGGCGTCTGGGCGCTGGCGGGCGACACCGACGGCATCGACGGCATGGAAGACAACGCCGGCACCTTCGTCACGCCCGACACGCTGGCGCGCGCTGCCGCCAAGGGCATGAAGCTGTCGGACCACATGGACCGCAACGACGCCTACACCTACTTCGGCGCCATCGGCGACCTGCTGATCACCGGGCCATCCCATACCAACGTCAACGACTTCCGCGCGCTGCTGGTGTTGTAACGGGGCTGTTCGCCCGGCGCGGGCGGGCTTTGTGAACTCGGGTTAATCTACGCGTTCCGGCGGCCGTGGCTGCCGTCGTCGCCAGCGCACCCTTCGGGGTGCCGCGTCGCACAGACCCGATTTCCCCTTTTCATCATCCAGTCCCCGAAGGAAAAGTTCGTCATGACCGCTACCTACACCGACACCCGCCTGCTGATCGACGGCCAATGGGTCGACGCCGCCGACGGCAAGACACTCGACGTGCTGAATCCCGCCACCGGCAAGGCCATCGGCAAGGTGGCGCATGCCGGCATTGCCGACCTCGACCGTGCCCTGGCCGCCGCGCAGCGCGGCTTCGAGGCCTGGCGCAACACGCCCGCGAACGAGCGCGCCGCCGTCATGCGCCGGGCCGCCGGCCTGATCCGCGAACGCGCCCCTGAAATCGCCAAGCTTCTCACCCAGGAGCAGGGCAAGCCGCTGGTCGAAGCCAAGGGCGAAACCCTGGCCGCCGCCGACATCATCGAGTGGTTCGCAGACGAAGGCCGCCGCGTGTATGGCCGCATCGTGCCGTCGCGCAACCTGGCCGCACAGCAGCTCGTGCTGAAGGAGCCGCTGGGCCCCGTCGCCGCGTTCACGCCGTGGAACTTCCCGATCAACCAGATCGTGCGCAAGCTCGGTGCCGCGCTGGCCACCGGCTGCTCGTTCCTGGTCAAGGCTCCCGAGGAAACCCCGGCGTCGCCCGCCGCGCTGCTGCAGGCCTTCGTCGATGCCGGCATCCCGCCCGGCGTGGTGGGCCTGGTGTTCGGCAACCCCGCCGAAATCTCGAACTACCTGATCGCCCATCCGATCATCCGCAAGGTCACCTTCACCGGCTCGACCCCGGTCGGCAAGCAACTGGCCGCGCTGGCCGGCGCGCACATGAAGCGCGTGACCATGGAACTTGGCGGCCACGCCCCGGTGATCGTGGCCGAGGACGCCGACGTGGCGCTGGCCGTCAAGGCCGCCGGTGCCGCCAAGTTCCGCAATGCCGGCCAGGTCTGCATCTCGCCGACCCGCTTCCTGGTGCACAACAGCCTGCGCGAAGAGTTCGCCCGCACGCTGGTCAAGTACACCGAAGGCCTGAAGCTCGGCGACGGCCTGGCGGAAGGCACGACCATCGGCCCTCTGGCCAACGCCCGGCGCCTCACCGCCATGGCCCACGTGCTGGAAGATGCCCGCAAGAAGGGCGCCACCGTGGCCGCCGGCGGCGAACGCGTGGGCGACACCGGCAACTTCTTCGCGCCGACCGTGCTGACCGACGTGCCGCTGGACGCCGACGTGTTCAACAACGAACCCTTCGGCCCCATCGCCGCCATCCGCGGCTTCGACACGCTCGAGGAAGCGATCGCCGAATCGAACCGCCTGCCGTTCGGCCTGGCCGGCTACGCCTTCACCAAGTCGATCAAGAGCGCGCACCTGCTGAGCCAGAAGCTCGAGCTGGGCATGCTGTGGATCAACCAGCCCGCCACCCCGTCGCCGGAAATGCCGTTCGGCGGCGTGAAGGATTCGGGCTACGGTTCGGAAGGCGGCCCGGAAGCGCTCGAGGCCTACCTGAACACCAAGGCGGTTTCGATCCTCGGCGTCTGAGCCGGCGCTTGCCGGTCACTCTTCGGCGGCGGCATTCCAGAAGGCTTGCTGCACGCCGTCGAGGGCTTCGAGATCCTCGATGACACGGTCGAGCTCCGCGGGCTCGACCGCCGTCGCATAGAGCGTCGCGCCGATCTCGGTGTCGGCCGGCCCGAAGGGGTGCTGGTCGACATCGCGCACCGGATAGTTCGCGGCCTCGAGCAGCAGCAGCAGCTGGTCCATCACCTCGGGCCGCGCCGCGCGCGTGCAGATCACGCGCACTACATAGGTCGCTTCGCTCGCGCCCTCGCTGATCGGCTGCCGGTTGATGCGGTTCACCACCGGCCGCAGCAGCGTGTTGCTGGCCAGCACGAACAGCGCCGCGATCAGCGCTTCGCCCAGCAGGTCCGCGCCCGCGCAGGCGCCCACCGCCGCCGACCCCCACAGCGTTGCCGCCGTGTTGAGCCCCGTGACGTTGGCGCCTTCCTTCATGATCGCGCCGGCACCCAGGAAGCCGATGCCCGACACCACATAAGCCACCACCCGCACCGCGCCGCCGCTGCCGTCGAGCCGGTAGGCCATGTCGACGAACACCGCCGCTCCCACGGCCACCAGCGTGTTGGTGCGCAGGCCGGCCGTGCGCTGGCGTATCTGGCGCTCCAGGCCGATCACCGAGCCGAGGATGAAGGCGGCCGCGACGCTGATGAAGGTGTCGAGCAGCGAGTTGAGGTTGATGTTTTGAATAGCTTGCATCAAGAGTTCTCCTTGTTGTTTGTTCTGATGCCGATGGTCGATGGGGTAACAGCTTTCCTCTGATCCAGGCCGGCAGTTTGCTGGGCCAGGGTGTCATATGCGTGTCAAAGAGCCCGAGGCGCATTTGATTTCAGGTGGGCGCGCTCACGCCGACGGGGTACCTTGCTCCGCAAATGTCCTCCGGCCTGCGGCCTCCCCCTTTATTTCGCTGCGCAAGGCACCCCGCCGTCGTGATCGTTCAGAGCACTTGTTGATCAGCCGGCACAAGAGCGGCGCTCGTCGTGCGCAGGGCGCCGGGTGCTCCCCGCAGCGAAATAAAGGAGGAGGGGCGCAGCCCCGGGGGACATTCGCGCAGGGGAGTACCCGGTGGCCTGTGCACGCACCCTGAACAATGCCCCTCGATACTCGACAAGAGTCACTGCCACCCATACCGCCGCCCATACCACCCCTTCACCGTCTGCGTCAGCACCGCATAGCCGACCAGCATCGCCACCAGCCACGGGAAATAAGCGAGCGGCAGCGCCTGCAGCTTGAAGTAGTGCGCCAGCGGCCCCATCGGCAGCCAGATGCCCACCGCGGCAATGGCCGCGCCCATTGCCAGCAGCGGCCACGACGCGCGGCTTTGCAGGAACGGGATCTTGCGGGTGCGGATCAGGTGCACGATCAGCGTCTGCGACAGCAGGCCCTCGACGAACCAGCCCGACTGGAACAGCGTCTGGTGATCCACCGAGTTGGCGGCGAACACGAACCACAGCACGGTGAACGTCAGAATGTCGAACACCGAACTCAGCGGCCCGAAGAACACCATGAAGCGGCCCAGGTCGGCCGGGTTCCAACGCTGCGGGTTCTTCAGGAACTCGTCGTCCACGTTGTCGAACGGGATCGCGATCTGCGACACGTCGTACAGCAGGTTCTGCACCAGCAGGTGCAGCGGCAGCATCGGCAGGAAGGGAAGAAACGCGCTGGCCACCAGCACCGAGAACACGTTGCCGAAGTTCGAGCTTGCCGTGATCTTGATGTACTTGAGCATGTTCGCGAAAGTGCGGCGCCCCTCGATCACGCCTTGCTCCAGCACCATCAGGCTCTTCTCCAGCAGGATGATGTCGGCCGATTCCTTCGCCACGTCCACCGCGCCGTCCACCGAAATGCCGATGTCCGCGGCGCGCAGCGCCGGTGCGTCGTTGATGCCGTCGCCCATGAAGCCGACCACATGCCCGTTGGCATGCAGCGCATGCACGATGCGCTCCTTGTGCGCCGGCGTGAGCTTGGCGAACACCTGGTGCCGTTCGACCAGCACGCGCAGGTCGGCGTCGCTCATGTCCTCGATCTCGCGGCCGAGCACCATGCGGCCGGCTTCGATGCCCACGTCGCCGCAGACCTTGCGCGTCACCAGCTCGTTGTCGCCCGTCAGCACCTTCACCGCCACGCCATGCTCGGCCAGCGCGCGCAGCGCGGGCGCGGTCGATTCCTTCGGCGGGTCGAGGAACGCCACATAGCCCAGCAGCGTGAGGCCCGACTCGTCGGCCACGCCGTATGCCGGCTTCTGCGCCTCGAGCTTCAGCGCGCGGCTTGCCACCGCCACCACGCGCAGGCCCTGAGCATTGAGTTCCGACGCCACGCGATGGATGCGCGCGAGCACCTCTTCATCGAGCGCCAGCACCTCGGCGCCGCGTTCCACCGACGTGCACACCGACAGGATCTCTTCCAGCGCGCCTTTGCAGACCAGCAGGTGCTCGCTGCCGCCGTTGGCCACCACCACCGACATGCGGCGGCGCGAGAAGTCGAAGGGCACCTCGTCGATCTTGCGGTAGCCGGTCTGAAGGCGCGTCTCGAGCTGCATCTCTGCATGGCTCAGCACGGCCTTGTCGAGCAGGTTCTTCAAGCCCGTCTGGTGAAAGCTGTTGAGATAGGCGAGCTGCAGCACGTGGTCCGAGCCTTCGCCCCAGGCATTGGTGTGGCGCTCGAGCACGATGCGGTCCTGCGTCAGCGTGCCGGTCTTGTCGGTGCACAGCACGTCCATTGCGCCGAAGTTGTGGATGGCCTCGAGCCGTTTCACAATCACCTTCTGGCGCGACATCACGACCGCGCCCTTGGCCAGCGTGGCGGTCACGATCATCGGCAGCATCTCGGGCGTGAGGCCGACCGCGATCGACAGCGCGAACAGCGCCGCCTCCCACCAGTCGCCCTTGGCCACGCCGTTGATCACCAGCACCAGCGGTGCCATCACCAGCATGAAGCGGATCAGTACCCAGCTCACGCGGTTGATGCCGGCCTGGAAGGCGCTGGTGCCGCGGTCGGTGGCGGTCACGCGCTGCGCGAGGGCGCCGAAGAAGGTGCGGTCGCCCGTGTGCACGATCAACGCGGTGGCGGTACCGCTGATCACGTTGGTGCCCATGAAGAGCAGGTTCTCGCGTTCGAGCACGCCGGCGTCGTGCGCGCCGCGGTCGGCGACGAACTTCTCGACCGGCATGGCCTCGCCCGTGAGCGCGGACTGGCTGATGAACAGGTCCTTGGCGGTGAGCAGCCGGCAGTCGGCCGGGATCATGTCGCCGGCCGACAGCGCGATCAAGTCGCCCGGCACCAGGTCGCGCATCGGCACCTCGACGCGCAGCGTGCCGGCGTGCGTGGCATCGAAGCCTTCGTCGCCGGGCGATCCTGCCTTCTGGCCCGGCGCGGGCCGCAGCACCGTCGCGGTGTTGCTCACCATCGCCTTGAGGCGCTCGGCCGCCTTGTTGGAGCGCGACTCCTGCAGGAAGCGCAGCACCGTCGACAGCACCACCATGCTGCCGATGACGAGCGCGGCCTTCATGTCGTCGGTGGCGTAGGAGATCAGCGCCAGCACCGTCAACAGCAGGTTGAACGGATTGCGGTAGCACTGCCACAGGTGCTGCCACCAGGGCAGCGGCTGCTCGTGGCGGACCTCGTTGCTGCCCAGGCGCTTGCGCAGCACCTGCGCATGGCCTTCACTGAGGCCGCGCGGCGAACTGTGGAGCCTGACCAGCATTTCGCCGGCGTCGGTGCGCGAGGCGGCGCTCAGCGCCTTGGCGATGTCGGCTGGCATGCTGGCCGAGCCGGCGGCGGCGGGTTTCGAGCCCAGCAGCGTCTGCCAGCGCTCGAAGTGATGCAGCATGTGGCGGCTGCGCAGGAAGTTCTCGAAAAAGGACTTCAGGACGTTTTTCATTTTTCTCTCCTTCACGGCGGCAGCGCGGGCCGTGAAGGAAAGAAAAGCGCACGCCTCGGTCAATCAGGCGTGACTATTCCTTCGCAGCAAGGCGCGCTGCGCTCTCTCTGGCTGGCAATCGATCGGAACAATGGACGGGGCGCGCAGGGGCGCAAATGAGGGGCTGGGTCCATGGGGGCCTCCTTTGTCTGCGTGCGTGAATGGGGCGGGGTGCGCGCGGGCTTCAGCGGTGCGCCGGCCGAGCGGATGGATCGAGCAGCACCAGGCAGCTGCGGATGCGGCGGGTGGTCCAGAGCGCGGCGGCCTGGTCCAGCGTGTCGTCGATGCGAGGCGCGGTGGCACTCGCAGGCGTGCCGCCGCTGTGCTGCGTCCGCGGCTGCGCCTGCTGCTGTTGCAGCGGTTGCTGACGAGTTTCTAGATGACGCATGACAAGGCTCCTTCGCGTTGAAGGGCCTCGCGCACGGACGCACGCAAGCTGACTGAAAAAGCCAGTGACGAGAGGGGCGGGTATCGGGAGGAGAGAACCGCTTGCCGCGAGAGCAAGGGGGTCACGCTGCGTGCACGGCGGCCACAGCGCGGGAAGCCTGCGCTAGAGAGCCTGGAGTGTCACGCCTGCCGAGGCACGCGTCTTGTCACTGATCCAACTGGCACTGTCCACGCACGGGGCTCCGAAATGAAGATTTCACGATTGTTGCACCGCGGCATCGGGTGCGTCAACCTTTGGGATGGTGTTCCGCGATGCGAAAGAGGGCTGCCTTGCCGCGCGTCTGACGTCCCCAGGGGGGATCGCCACGCATAGCTTCTGCCGCAAGACTTTTCAGCAGCACCCAAAGTCGGCCTTGAATGGCAGGGGTGCTGAAAAGATGCCACTCGATAAATCGGAGGGCATTTGCACAGCAATGGCATCGATCGTGGCATTGCTCCAGCTGCGCGGGCCGTGCCAATTGCTAACAATTAATTGACGTATAAAAATCCGAGATGGGCGCGAACAGTGCAATTGTTAGCTAATTGCAAATGTCTCGGATTTCTGACAATCGTCGATTAGAGATATCAATTTGTCCCAATTGCCGATGCAATTGGATGCGCAGAGATTACGATTCGACACACTCAAAAATTGCTCTGATACCAACTACAGCTAGCTCCTTGCGCTCAATGAAGAAACTGGTTTTGTCATCACAGGAGCAGAACGGATTCACGCTCGTCGAGGTGCTGGTCGTAGTCGCGCTGATATCTATCTTTGCCGCGCTGGCGATCCCGTCGTTCTCGGCAATGATTGCCAATCAGCGAGTGAATTCCGCGGCGCAGGACTTGCAAATCCTGCTCCATTTCGCTCGTGCGGAGGGGGTCTACAAACGCACGCAAAGTACCGTCGCCGCCACGGGGCAGACGTGGCAAGCCAAGGTGGGGACTCAGGTGCTGCGCGAGGCTGCGCTGTCCGATGCCGTCAGCGTCGAGCCCGGCTCCTCCGGCGGCGTGGTCTTCGATGTGACGGGACAAGCCCACCCTGCTTCTGGCGGAGGTACGTCGTACGTGGTGTCGGTCTCAGGGGCCAATGCGTCCCGCGTGCAATGCCTCACCGTGACCGGCGCAGGCCTGGTCCGGATGAGAAGTGCGGCAACCAAGGAAGCCTGCTCATGAGGCTCGCATCTGTTCATCTCCGTAACGGTTCTTCCATGAACGTCCTTCGCTCCAGATCGCCATCCCGGCAAACGGGCGTGAGCCTCGTCGAGGTTCTCATCGCTGTTCTGATGGTAAGCATCGGCCTGCTCGGCGCCGCGGGCATGCATGTACGCGCCATCCAGTTCACCACCGATACCGAGCGGCGCCAGATGGCATCAATGGTCGCCTCCGAATTGATGGAGACCATGCGCGGCGACACACTCACCGTCCTGCAAGCCAACGGCACGCCCAAGGCAGACTTGGGCGGCTACGCGAAAGCCTCTGGGACCGAACTGGAGGTCGTCACGGGGGAGGATTGCCAACCCCTGGCTGCAGCTCCCGCCAAGCGCCTGGGCTGCTGGGGCGCACGCGCCAAGCAACTGATGCCCGAGTTGGGGGACGGCCTTATCAAGAGCAGCTTCGTCGTTGGCCTGGATGCCACAGCAGGGGTGATCTCGGTCACCGTGGCCTGGCCGGTCATGAAGGGTCAATGTCTGGACGGAGCAGACAATGATCATTGCTCCTACAAGCTGCAATCGAGGCTCTGAGCCTGTGTCGCGCACATGTTCGCGGACGCATGGCAGCGTCATCCGCCGCTCTCTTGACGCCGAGCAAGGCCTCTCGCTGGTAGAGCTCATGGTGGCAATGGCCGTGGGCCTTGTAGTCGTCCTGATCGCCACCACGATCTACATGGAAGGCTTGCGCAACTTCGGTTTCCGCATCAGTCAGAGCGAAAACCTCGGCAACAGCCGCTATGCGCTGGGAACGCTGGAGAACGAGTTCACGAAAGCCGGCTATCGGCGCGATCCGACGCAGGCAATGGAAAAGGCCTTTCCCGCGGACGACGCCGCGCATCCCAACGGCTGCCGGTTCACCGCGGGCCAGGCCATCTACGCAATTGACACGAGCACCTTGTGCATCCGCTACCAGCCGCGAGACAACAACGAAAAAGACTGCGCCGGTTCGTCGGCCGGCGTCGCCGGCCTGAAGGCTTATGAAGCGCCGCCCGCGCCAGCGCTGGGTGCGGGCCTGTTCGTGGAAAAGTATTTCCTCAGCCAGGGCAGGCTGGCCTGCCAAGCCGGAAGCCAGGCCACGGCGAAGAAAGAAGTAGCCGACGGTGTGCGCGGCGTGTTCTTCGAGTTCGGAGTCGGCAAGGGCACCGACTCGTTGGCCGAGCGGCGTGTAGAAGAGTTCAAGACCGGCACGCCAGCGGCGGACGACGCCATCAGGTCGTTGCGCTATGCCATCTTGCTGGCGAGTTCGACAGAAAGGGTCACCGGGGGCATGAGTTCCTCTGCATGCACCCGCTGGGAAGCCGTCGGCGGTGCCCGCACCAGTTGCGACACCAGCAAAGGCCAGCTCTACCAACTGGCGAGCGGCTCGCTCACCCTGAGAAACCTGATGCCATGAGCGCCCGCCACACCTCGTCTTCTGCCGGATGGGTGCGCCAGCGCGGCGCAGCGCTGTTCGTCGCCATGATCATGATGCTGCTGGTGCTGGTCTTGGCCGTGGTTGGAATGCGCACCATCACGCTTGAGTCGCGCATCGCCGGCAATATGCTCGAAAGCCAGAAGCTGCAGGAAACGGCGGACGGCGCGTTGCGAGAGGGCGAGCGAGCCATCCAGATGTACGGCTTGTCGCTCGCCAAATGTGCCGAGAGCGCGACCAGCCCTGTGGACAGTGCCAATAAGCCTTGCTATGTCTCGGATGCACGCACAGATACGCTCGGCTTGAACACTTCGTTCACCGTCAATACCAAGGCGACCGGTTTCAAGAACCCTTACGGCTTCTGGTATCCCCGCTACATCTCCACCGTATGCCCCGAGGGTTCGAGCGCCACATCGGCGCTCGAAGCCGCAAGCACCGGCTGCACCGAGTTCTACGAACTCAACGCCCAGGCAACCGCGGAAGGCACTGTGCAAACCTGCGGTCCGGATGCGTTCTGCCTGCGCTCCACGGTCAATCTGTTCATCAAATAGTCGAGGAGGGCTGCGATGGCTCGCTCCACATGTTCAACCCGCTCACCTTTTCGTCTCTTCCACACGGTCGGCTTGCTGGCAGCCGCGGCGGCGATGCTGCTCGGCCAGCATCTTGCGACTGCGCAGGACAATGGAGACACGGCTCTGGCACAGACGCCGCTGTTCGTGAGCGAAGGCAATCCGCCGCTGAACATGCTGGTGATGGGGCGCGACCACAAGCTCTACTACGAGGCCTACAACGACGCCTCCGACCTGAACGGCGACGGCGTGATTGACGTGGGCTACAAGCCCGACCAGATCGACTACTACGGCTACTTCAACAACAACGCCTGCTACGAGTACGCCAACGACAAGTTTTCGCCCGTCGCTGCCGCCACCGGTGCCAGGAAAAAGATCTGTGCCGGCGGAACCCGCTGGAGCGGCGACTTCCTCAACTATCTGGCCACGTCGCGCATGGATGCCATCCGCCGGGTGCTCTATGGCGGAATGCGGGTGACCGACACCACCAGCAGCACTGTCCTGCAGGCGGCTTATGTGCCTCGTGACGCCCACGCCTGGGGCAAGGCCTACGACCCCGTTCGCGACGGCGCCGTCTACAACATCAGCGACTACGCGCCGCTGACGCAGCCGGCGAGCGGTACCCGCCATCTCTTCGCGGTAACCACGCTGGGCGAAAGCGGCGACAACGCGATTCCTCGTCTGCGAGTCCTCAACGACTCGAAGTTCCAGATCTGGGACTGGGTGTCCAAGGAAGGGACCGCCGGGCAGGACCTTTGTTTGGGCGGGGCGGCGTGCGAGACCGGCAATGGGAGGGAGGCCTTCGAGATGTTGCCCGGCAATGCCTATCGCGGTCTGACCATCACGACGTGGAAGAAGACGAACTACGCGTGGACACCGAGGAACGGGTCGGATATGGATAGTTTCTTCACCGCGAACGGGACCAACGCCAACAGGTGCGGTTCGAGCGCGATCAGCGTGATCGACACCACCGGTGCAGGCAACAACCCTTTCAGCGGTAGCAATGGTTGCTCCCATGAGAACTACCTGACGCAGATCGATGGTGAGATCTACATTTCGACTGCAGGGACCTATACCTTCGCAGTCGATGGGGACGACGCCGTGGAGGCCACCATCGATGGCACACGCTGGGGCAGGTATGGCAGCAACAGCGCCGACCGCAGCCAGAAAGGCCTGAAGAGCCGCCAGGACATCACCTTCGCGACGACAGGCTGGAAGACGGTGAGATTCCGCCACGTCGAGGCAACCGGCGACGACAGCTGGGGGCTGGCGCTGAAGCTCACGCGGCCCGCCAGCACCATCGCGACCCACAAGATCCGTGTGGAGGCATGCGCCAGCACCAACGCAGCGCTGCGTGAAACCAGCTGCAAGTCCTATCCGAACAACGGCGGCACCGCCATCCACAAGCCGACCGGCTTGCTGCATGACTTCGGCGAGAACAACACGATGTACTTCGGGCTGCTCTCTGGCTCGTACCAGAAGAACATTGCGGGCGGCATCCTGCGGCGCAACATGAGCAGCTTTGCGGATGAGGTCGATCCGCAGACGGGCGTGTTCCGAACCAACGTTGCCGGCGTCGTCGCCAACATCGACCGGCTGCGTTTGATCGGCTTCAACGGCAGCGGGTACAACGAGTGCGACTGGATCACCGACGGCCCCATCAGCGGCAAGACCGATCCATCGATGTGCGCGATGTGGGGCAACCCGGTGGGCGAGATGATGTTCGAGACGATGCGCTATTTCAGCGGTGCATCAGGTGCGCATCGCCAGTATGACTACGGCAGCGGCGCCAAGGACAGTGCAAATCCCCTGAATCTCTCGAAGCCCGACTGGGTGTCGCCCTATGCGGCAAAGACTGCCGGTGGCGGCGGCTACCAGCATTGCGCACGGCCCGTGATGGCAGTGCTCAGCGACATCAATCCCTCGTACGACACGAAGATGCCGGGCAGCCGTTTCCAGTCCATTGCAGTCAATGCGGATGCCCTGGGCGGGTTCAATGTGGCCAGCGAGGTGCAGGCCATCGGCGCGGCCGAGGGCATCCACGGCAAGAATTTCTTCATCGGCCAGTCGAACTCGACCAACGCCAACGGCGCGCCGTCGGTGAAAACGGTCGACGATCTTTCCTGGGTGCGTGGCCTGTCGCCTCAAGAGCCCAGCAAAGAAGGCAGTTTCTACTCCGCCGGGGTCTCGCGCTTCGCCGCCAACAATGCGGTTTTCGGCAATGCCAAAGGCAAGAACCGGCTGATGACTTATTCGGTCGCCATTGCGTCCCCGCTGCCGGAGATTCGCTTCCCCGTGCCCGGTGGCCGGTTCGTGACGATCTCCCCCTTTGCCAAGTCCGTGACTGGCTTCGGCATCGATCCCACGCGCTTTGCACCTACCAACCAGATCTTGGACTACTACGTGGACCGGATCGCCAACACCGGCACGGCCGACAAGAACGCCAGCATCAACGAAGGGCGTCCCTATGCCGAGTTCCGCATCAACTACGAGGACGTGGAGCAGGGCGCCGACCACGACATGGATGCCATTTCGAGCTACACCGTTTCGTTGCAGGCGAACGGTACCGTCAAGGTCGACATGCAGTCCGAATATGGGGCCGGCACCATCGGCCAGCACATGGGCTATGTGATCTCGGGCACCACCCAGGACGGCATGTATCTGGAGGTGCGTGACAAGGACACGGCATCGGTGTATTACGCGCTGAATACGCCTCCCGGCCGCAGTCCTGGCTATTGCGTGGGACGACCCTACGCCCCGGAGTGCATCGGCCTGCCACTCTCGGCCAGCCGGACTTTCACTCCCAGCACGGCCAACTCTTCAGGCAGCTTCCTCAAGGACCCGTTGTGGTACGCCGCCAAGTACGGCATGCCGGGGCGCAATCCTGCCTCCGTCAAGGGCGATCCGGACAATTATTTCCTGGTCACCAACGCGACCACGCTGAAGGCGCAGATGACCAAAGCCTTCAATGACATCCTGCAGAACAACAACTCGGTGACGGCAGTGTCCGTGGACATGCCCGGCGGCACGATCGCTGCGGGGGCCGACATCTATCGCACGCACTTCGAGGCCGATGGCTGGATCGGCGATGTGATCCGCGAGAAGCTCACCGAAAGCGCTACCAACGGCTTGAATTACGAGCGGCAGTGGAGTGCGGCGGACCAGTTATCCAGCCGCGGGACGCCCCGGAACATCCTGTATGCCGGCGCCGGAGGCGCCACGCCGACCTTGCGTCCCTTCACCTTTGCGGGCATCAACGGGCAGCCGGCCGATGCTGCCTGGCTCACGGCGCTCAACAGGAACCCGGCGAACAACCAGGCGGATGCAAAGGCCGAGGAGCGCATCGGCTTTCTGCGCGGTGAGAACAGTTTGTTCCGTACCCGCAAGAACCTGGCCAACGGAAGGCCCAACATACTGGGTGACATCGTCAATTCCTCGCCGTTGCGCGTGAGGGGCGCGCTCTACCGGGCGGGCGCGGCGGACGCTCTGGAGGGCGAGGGCAGCAACTATGCGGGTTTCGTTTCCGACCAGGCGGGAAAGCCCGAGATGATCTATGTGGGCGCGAACGACGGCATGTTCCACGCCTTCCGCGCCGAGAACGGCATGGAGGAGTTCGCCTTCGTTCCTACGGCGATGCGCAACAAACTGAACACGCTCACCATGTTCGATTACGGCAAGAAGGACGGCACGCCCCACCGCTACTACGTGGATGGCACGCCTGTTGCCTCGGACGTGTATTTCGGCAATGCGTGGCATAAGGTGTTGATCGGCAGCCTGGGCGCCGGCGGCAGGCAGGTGTTCGCGCTGGACGTCACCGATCCCGCCTCGCCGCGACTGCTGTGGGAATTCGGCTCCGATCAGAATTCCAGCATGGGCAATTCGCTGCCGCAGCCGACCATTGCTCGCCTCAACGATCCTGCGCTTGGCAAAGGTAAATGGGTCGCACTGGTTCCTGGCGGCTATCAGGGGGGAAACAGCACGGCGAGCGGTGGCGGCGCCAGCCTGTTCGTGCTGGACATAGCCAACGGCGACGTGCTGCGGCGCTTCGATCTGGATGGCGGCATGACTGCCGCCGAGCTGACGGCTTCGATGCCTCTGGGCAATGGGCTGTCGCGCGTGTCCGCCGTCGATCACACCCGGGACGGCAAGGTGGACGTGGCCTATGCAGGGGACCTGGCGGGCAATGTGTGGCGCTTCGACATGAGCAGCGGCGATATCTCGGCGTGGACGGTGAAGAAGCTCTTCACCGCAAAGGATGCGGACGTGGACGGCAAGCGCCAGGCCATCACTGCGGCGCCCTACGTAGTGCCCCATCCGACGGGAAAGGGCAAGCTGGTGATCTTCGGTACAGGCCGCCTGTTGACGAGCAGCGACAAGAGCAGCACGCAAAAGCAGACCGTCTATGGAATTTGGGATCGCTACGCAGACGCGGGGGCGACGGCGCCCACCTCGTTGCCGACGGCGTCCAAGTTGCGCGCCGATCTGCAAAGCCAGTCCTTCGCTGAGCTGGTGGCGGGCTCGGGCAGCTTCTCCCTGACGAACAACGCGGTTCGTTGGTACAGGGCCAACGCCACCGGCAAGCGGGACTCCGATGTCGAGAAGTGGGGCTGGGTCGTGGACCTGCCGCGCAACGGGGAGAAGGTGGTCTACGAGATGACGCTGTACGGCAAGGGGCTGTTCCTTTCTTCGGTGCGGACTGCAGAGGACCCTTGCGCGGCAGGCATGAGCGGCACGATCTACGGCATTGACCCCAACGGTGGCGGCCGCACGAACTACGTCGTTTTCGACATGAATGGCGACGGGGTCTTCAATGCCGCTGATGCGTTGGGGGCGGGGCATGGCCAGGTCAATGGCACGGGAACGGGAGCAGGCAAGCAGACCATTCGCGCGGAGCGGGTGTTTGACCCCAGCCGGAACGCCGAACGGCGAGTCAACCATGGATTGCAATTCGGTCGTCAGAGTTGGCGCAAGCAGCCGCCCAACCCGCCCAAATGACGAAAAAAAAATGTCTGTGAAGGAGAAACCAGTGCGCAATGCTGAAAGGGGCTTCACCCTGATCGAGCTGATGATCACAGTGGCCATCGTCGGCATCCTCGCTGCGATTGCCTACCCGTCGTATACGGAATACGGCTTCCGTGCCCGTCGGGCGGAAGCGCAGAACTTGCTTAATGAGGCCGCTGCTCGCCAAGAGCGGTGGAAGGCGCAGAACGGCAAGTATGCGGCGCCAGCAGACCTTGCCAAGCTGAAGCTGCCGAACGGCGATAAATCGGGGAACGGCTATTACACCCTGACCTTGACTCAGGCCAGCGACGGCGGCGACGGTGGATATGCATTCAAAGCCGCACGTGCTGGCGTACAGGCAGCCGATCGCAAGTGTGGCGACTTCACGTTGGATGCCACGGGCAAGAAAGGCATGGCTGCGGATACGCCTGGTACTGTGGCGACTTGCTGGCGTTAGGTGATTGTGGTGTGATGAAGCAATGTCAGTTTTACTAGTGTGCACCGGCAATATCTGCCGCTCCCCCACGGCCCACGTGCTCCTCATGCACAAGGCACGCGCGGCCGGCTTCGAGATCGAGGTCGACAGCGCCGCCATCTCCGACGAGGAGCGCGGCAACCCGCCCGACCCGCGTTCGGTGGCCGAGGCCAGGCGCCGCGGCATCGAGATGCATGTGCACCGCGCGCGTCAGGTGCGCAAGGCCGACTTCGAGCGCTTCGACCTGATCATTGGCATGACGGCCCAGCATTGCGCCGCGCTGCGCAGGCTCGCGCCTGCGGGCACGGAGGGCAAGATCCATCTGTTCACTGAGTTCGCCGAAGGCATCGATGGGGACGTGCCCGACCCCTGGTACGGCGGGCAGAAAGACTTCGTCGAAGTCTTCGACCTGATCGACCATGGCGTCGATGGCCTGCTCGCGAAGCTTCAGGCCGAGGCGCGCTGAAGGCTACTCGCAGAGCACCCGGATCGAGGGCGGAATCTGCACCGCCCGGATGCCGCCGCCTTCACGCTTCGCCGCGAAGATCCTTACCTCCTCGCACTCGAGGATCAAGTCGTCGCCGCGCGTGACGCGGTAGGTCTGCACGAAGCTCTTCTCGCGCCATTCCTTGATGCGCACCGCGATCTGCAGCGTGTCGCCGTAGCTCGCGGCCTTGACGAAGCGCGTGTGCGTGTCGACCAGCGGCGTGCCGATCACGCCCAGCGTCTGCGTGGTTTCTTCCCAGCGCGGCACGCCGCACTCGGCGAAGAAGTGCCGCGAGGCAGCGTCGATCCAGCGGAAGAAGTTGGGAAACCAGACGATGCCGGCGGGGTCGCAGTCGCCGAACTCGACGCGCGCGGTGTAGACGACTTCCTTGAGGTTGTTGCTGTTGCTCATCAGCCCATTCTCGTCGGCAGCCACAAGGCAATGATCGGGAACGCGATCAGGATCACCAGGCGCACGATGTCGGTCACGATGAACGGCAGCACGCCCTTGAAGATGGTGGTGAAGCTCACGTCCTTCACCACGCTCTTGATGACGAACACGTTCATGCCCACCGGTGGATGGATCAGCCCCAGCTCCACCGTCATCACGATGATCACGCCGAACCAGATGGGGTCGAAGCCCAGGTGCACGATCACCGGGTAGATGATGGGCACGGTCAGGATGATCATCGCCATCGCGTCCATCAGGCAGCCGAGCACCAGGTACATCAGCATGATGAGCGCGAGCACGCCGTAGCGGCCGATGCCCAGGCCGGTGAGGAACTCGGTGAGCTTCTGCGGGCTTTGCGTGATGGTGAGGAAGTAGCCGAACAGCAGCGCGCCGATCAGCACAGTGAACACCGCCGCAGCCGTGCGCGTGGCCGACAGCAGCGCCTCGCGGATCTTCGGGCCGTCGAGCTTGCGCCGCACCAGCCCGAGGATGAACGCACCGCTCGCACCCACGCCGCCCGCCTCTGTCGGCGTGAAGAAGCCGCCGTACAGGCCGCCGATCACGAACACGAACAGCACCAGCGGCGCCCACACATTCTTCAGGTCCTTCACGCGTTCCGACCACGGCTTGACCTCGCCGCCGGGCAGCCAGTCGGGCCGCAGCTTGACGATGATCGCGATGGTCAGCACGTACATCGCCATCGCCAGGATGCCGGGCACGATGCCCGCCATGAACAGCTTGCCGATGTCCTGCTGCGTGAGGATGGCGTACACGGCCAGCACGGTCGATGGCGGCAGGATCGCGCCCAGCGTGCCGCCCGCGGCAATCACGCCGGTGGAGAACGACTGCGGGTAGTTGAAGCGCCGCATCTCCGGATACGCCACCGCGGAGAAGGTGGCGGCCGTGGCCACCGACGAGCCGCAGATCGCAGCGAAGCCGCCGCACGCCACCACGGTGGCCACGCCGAGGCCGCCGCGCAGGTGGCCGATCATCGAGTTGGCGGCCTTGAAGAGCTCGCGGCTCACGCCCGACACCGAAACCAGCGCGCCCATCAGCATGAACATCGGGATCACGCCGAAGGTGTAGTCGGTCACGGTGCGCATCGAGGTCTGGCCGACCAGCTTCAGCGCCGGCCCGGGGCCCACGAGGTAGCTGTAGCCGGTCACGCCCACCAGGCCCATCGCCATGCCCACCGGCACGCGCAACAACATCAATACGAACAGGGCGACGAAGCCCAGCACTGCCACTGCATCGGGGCTCATTCGTCCGCCTTCTGTTCTGCGTGAACTTCTTCGAGTTGCTCGGGGTGAAAGATCAGCCGGTAGGTGCGGATCGCGATCAGCAGCACCGCGCACACGTCGCCGGCCCAGGCCACGGCATAGAACGGCCAGGTCGGAATGTTCAGGTCATAGGTCTGCACGTTGTCGACGTAGGTGCCGCGCACCTTGTCGAACAGCATGGCGGTCTGCACCGCCACCACGAACAGCAGCACCAGCGTGGCGAACACGTCGATCGCGCGCTTCATGCGCGGGCCCGCCGCCGTCCACACGAGGTCGACCGTGATGTGGCCGCCGCGGTAGCTGGTGGCCGCGATGCCCCAGAAGATCAGGATCCCCAGTAGCATGCGGCCGAAGTCGTAGGCGTCGGGGATCGAGGTGTCGAAGAACTTGCGCAGCACCACGGCCACGAAGATGTTGAGCGCGACGATCCCTACAAAAACGGCGGCGAGCCATTCAATCGTATTGATCGCGCGGTCCATGTAGCTGGCGGACCGGGTAGCCATCGCTCAGAGCGCCGACTTGTACTTGGCGAGGCTGGCCTTCAACGCATCCATCACCGCCTTCGGGTCTTCGCCGACCTTCTTCACGCTCTCGGCCCACTGCGCTTCCGAGGGCGCCGCGGCCTTGCGCCATGCGTCGAGCTGCTCCGGCGTGAGCTTGTAGATCTCGTGGCCCGAAAGCGCCGCCATCTTGGCGTGGCCGGCGAACTCGAAGTCGGCCCACGGCCCGGCCACCTTCTGCGCCCATTCGCTGGTGCAGTGGTCGTCGATCACCTTCTTCTGCGCGGTGGACATGGCGTCGTACTTGCCCTTGTTCATGACCCACACGAAGGGGGTGACGTACAGCGGCGCATCCATGTGGTACTTCACCACCTTGTCGATGCCGAACAGGCCGATGGAGCCCCACGGGAAGGTGATGGCGTCGGCCACGCCGCGCTCCAGCATGTCGCGCGACTCGGGCGCCGAGGCCTGCACGTTGGTGCCGCCCAGCGAGGTGATGAGCTGGCCCACGGTGCTGGTGGCCGGGCGCACCTTCAGGCCCTTGACGTCGCCGGGCACGGTGATCTTCTTGCGCGAATGGAAGGTGCCGGGGTCATGCACGAAGGCGAAGCAGTACTTCACGTCCTTCATTTCCTTGGCCGCGTAGTTGCGGTACCAGGCGTCGATGGCGGCCGAGCCTTCCTTGCCGTTGGCGAACAGGAAGGGCAGCGACGCGCCGGCCATCACCGGAAACCGGCCGGGCTGGTAGCCGGGGTTCACGTAGGAGAAGTCGGCGATGCCGTCGCGCGCCATGTCGTAGTGGTCGAAGGCCTTGCCGAGCTGCTCCGACGGAAACAGGATCGCGGTGATGGTGCCGCCGGACTCCTTCTTGATGTCGTCGGCCCACGCCTGCAGCGCGGGGTTGAGCGGATGCTGCGCGGGCACCCAGCTCGACAGCTTGAGCTGCACGGGTTTGTCCTGTGCCTGCGTGGCGGGCGTGCAGAGCGCAAGGGCGGCGGCGATGGCGACGGCGGCCGGGGCCAGTGCCGTGCGGTGGGGGCGGTGGGCGATTGTCATGGTCTCCTTCGTTATGTGTTCGTCTGGGTTGAGCAATCTAGGCAGTCGCGCGCGCGGGGTAAATGGAGGGTTTCCCGTGCGTGTTTTCCTTGGGTCGCGTTGGCACGCCTTCCTGTTCGTCGGGCGAACGCGGCGAAGGCCTGTCCACGTGATGCGGGCCGAGTTCGCGCACCTGCGTGGCGCCCAGCAGGGTCATCGTGCGTTCGGTCTCCTGGATGAGCATCTGCAGCACCGACAGCGCACCGCGCTCGCCGTCGCACGCCAGCCCGTAGACCGGGGCGCGCCCGACCAGGACCCCGCGCGCGCCGAGCGCGAGCGCCTTCACGATGTCGCTTCCGCGCCGGATGCCCCCGTCCATGAGCACGGGGATCCGCCCGTTCACGGCGTCGACCATCGCGGGCAGGGCGGCGATGCTGGCCGGCGCGGCGTCGAGCTGGCGTCCGCCGTGGTTGGAGACCACGATGCCGTCAGCGCCGTGGCGCACGGCACGCCGTGCGTCTTCCGCGCCCAGCAGGCCCTTGACGAGCAACGGGCCGTCCCAGAGCTTGCGCAGCCAGCCCAGGCTTTCCCAGGTGAGCGCGCGGTCCATGGTGCGCGAGAGCAGCGCGGCCTGCGTCTGCGCGGAGACGGGTGCGCCGTCTTCATCGGGCAGCAGGTTCTCGAAGCGCGGCATGCCGTGGCGCGCAAGCCGCAGCAGCCAGGCCGGGTGCCGCGCCATGTCGAACAGTGTGCCGGGCGTGAGCCGCATCGGCACGCGAAAGCCGTGTCGCAGGTCGCGTTCGCGCAGGCCGCTCACCGGCACGTCCACCGTGAGCACCAGCGCCTCGAAGCCCGCGGCGCGCGCGCGGCGCACGATGCGTTCGGCAATGGCGCGCTCGCCCATCACGTAGAGCTGCATCCACAGCGTGGCGTCGGGCGCGGCGGTGCGCACGTCCTCGATGCGGGTGTTCGATGCGGTCGAGAGGATGAAGGGCACGCGCGCAGCCTGCGCGGCTCCGGCCAGCAAGGCGTCGGCGCGCGGCCGTACCAGCCCGGCCAGCCCGATGGGCGCGACCGCGAACGGCGCGCGCCAGCGGCGCCCGAACAGTTCGATGCCGGTGTCCACCGTGGTGGTGTCGCGCAGGCATTCCGGAATGAGCGGCAGCGCTTCGATTGCGTCGCGGTTGCGCCGCAGGCAGCGTTCGTCTTCCGCGCCGCCGTCGACATAGTCGAACACCAGGCGCGGCAGCACACGGCGCGCACGGCGCCGGTGGTCGTCCACGTTGAGCAGCAAGGTCATCGGTCGGCTCGCCTCAAGCCTTCGCGGGCGGTGGCCGCTTCATCCAGCGGATGGGCTGCGCCTGCACTGGCCGGGGTGCCGCGCCGTGCGCCGCCAGCGCGGCGTCGAGCGCCTTGCCGCCTTCGTCCGCCAGCGCCGCCTCGCGGGCCGCGGCGATCGCGGCGGCCCGCGCCGTTGCCGGCAGGGCCGTGCGGCCGGCCAGCGCGTCGATGACGTGCAGCAGGTTGTGCTTGCCGCGCTCGTTGGTGCTGCCGTAACCCTTGATGAGCCGCCCGCACAGCGCCAGTTCGTGCCCCAGCGCCCAGGCCTCGCAGGTGCCGGCTTCCACCGCCGCGAGCCAGCGCTCGATCAGCGCCTGTTCCTCGGCGAAGCGGCTGCCCCGGCGGCGCAGCCAGCGCAGCGACGCCAGCAGCCGCAGCGAGGCCATGCCGAACACCGAGTGGCTGCCCACCTTCAGCGGCAGCGCCCACGGCTCCCGGCCGCGCGCCTGGCGGGCCCGGTCCCAGGCCGTGACGCGGCGCGAGAGCGAAGCCGGCAGCAGCGCCGCGAATTCCGCCGCGCCGGGCTTGAAGTGGTCGTAGACCTTCACGATGTCGTCGTCGCCGGCGCGCACCTCCTGCCGCACGCGCTGCGCGCGGCTTGCGCGGCCCTTGAGCGCGGCGACCCGCACGATGTCGTCGAAGGCCATCCACAGCGCGAGCCAGCGCGCCATCTCCCGCGTGATGGCAAAGCCCTGTGCGCCGGCCGGGTCGGCGGTGCGCTCGGCATCGAGCACGCGGCCCAGCCGGTCGGCGTAGAGCGCGGCATACGTCGCGTCCTGGTAGTCGAGCACGCGAGCGTGGCCGAGCGCGAGCATGTCGTGCACCGCGGGTGGAAAGCGCCGGGCGAGTTCGGCCGGCAGGGCGCTGGCCGGGGGCGGTGCGTGGTTCGTGTCGCCGGCCAGCACGCTGCTCACGAACGCGGCCTGCGCGCGCGGTGCGTTCACCGCTTCGAAGGCGGCGGCAAAACCGCGCAGGCTGGCGGCGGCCATCTTGTTCAGTTTCTCCGGGGCGCTGGTGTCCCCGCCGCGCACCACATGCTCGTAGGCCTCGCGCGGGAACGGGAACAGCCCGCTGCCCGCGATGGCGCCGAGCATCACCGCGCTGACCACCGTGCCGCTGTCGCGCGCGATGGCGTTCATGTCGAACACATGGTGCTCGCGGCTGAAGGCCTTGACCACGTCGAGCAGCCGCTGCGCATCGGCGCGCCCGTCACCCGGCTCCATGCGCTCGGCCGTGGTGAAGATGCGCGCCGAGGAGCTGATGACCAGCGTGCGCAGCGGCGCGCTCATGCCGTTGCCGATCTGGCGCGCGGTTTCCAGCAGCTCCGACGACACGATCGCGTCGAGCGCGCCCGGCACCGGGCTCAGGCTGAACACGGGGCGCTTGCCGGCGAGCCGGGCGAGCGGTACGGGGAACACTTCGATGTAGTAGGTGGTGGCCCCGGTGCGCTGCGCCACGCCCGGGATCGACGTGCTCTGCGCGGCGTAGCCGGCATGGCGCGCGGTGTCGACCAGCCATTCGGTGAGTACGCCGCCGCCTTCGCCGCCGAGGGCGCAGACGAGCAGGGTGAGGGGGCGGTTCTGTTCCATGTGCTTGTCCCTCATGCCGGCTGCAGCGCGCGCACGACCGCACCTCGCAGTCCGTGCAGCAGCCGTTCATGCCACTTGGGGTTCTGCACCACCTCGGCCCGGTAGAAGCTCGGGCACAGCGTGGCCGCATGCGCGTTGGCGCCGCACAGGCCGCAGCCCACGCAGCCGTCGATCACGGTGGCCACCGGGTCCACCTTCAGCGGATCGGGGTTGTCCTTGAGCGTGAGCGTGGGGCAGCCCGACAGGCGGATGCAGGCGTGGTCGCCGTTGCACACATCCTCGTCGACGCCGTACTTCACCCGCACCACGCGCTCGCCCTTGCGCAGCAGGCCCGCGATCCAGGGCTTGATGCGCCGCTGGCGCTCGAGCTGGCATTCGCCTTCGGCAATCACCACCTTCAGGCCGTTGAAGTCGCTGGTGAGCGCCTCGGTCAGCGTCCTGCGCATGCGCTCCACGTCGTAGGTGGTCACGGTGCGCATCCACTGAACGCCCAGGCCCTTCAGCGTGGCCTCGATGGTCTGGTTCTTGTCGACCAGGCTCTGCTGCTTGTCGACGGCGCGCTCCTTGATCTCGTCGTCGGGCGTCGAGATGATGTCCTGCGTGCCGGTGGCCGAGGTGTAGCCGTTCTTGAAGATCAGCAGCACCGCGTCGTCGCCGTTGAACAGCGCGCTCTGCACGCCCGTGAGCAGCCCGTTGTGCCAGAAGCCGCCGTCGCCCATGATCGACAGGGTGCGCCGGTTCATCATCGGTGCCACGCCCGCGCGGCTCGCCAGGCTCATGCCGTAGCCCAGGATCGAGTGGCCCATCGAGAACGGCTCGAAGGTGCCGAAGGCGTGGCAGCCGATGTCGGCCGCGATGTGCACCGGCCCGGTTTCCTGCTGCGCGAGCTTGAGGGCCGAGAACACCGGCCGCTCCGGGCAGCCGATGCAGAAGCTCGGCGGCCGGTTGGGCAGCGGCGCGCTCAGGCGGCGCGCCACGGCCTCGCGGCGCTCGCGGTTGCCGGCCAGCCAGGCCTGCGCGGAGGACGAGGCCTCGCTCGCCGCGATGTACTTCGCGGCAAAGGCGCCGATGCCGCCCGACAGCACCTCCACGCCGTACTCGCCCGCCGGCGGCAGCATGTCCTTGCCGTGCAGCGGCGTCTGGATGTCGCGCCGGCGCAGCAGCGTGGCGATGTCCTGCTCGATGTATTCGGGCTGGCCTTCCTCCACCACCAGCACCGCGCGCTTGCCCACGCAGAAGTCGGCCACCTGCTCGGGCACCAGCGGATAGGTCACGTTCAGCACGAGGATCGGGATGTCGGTCTCGCCGAAGGCATCGGCCAGCCCCTGCTGCTGCAGGCTGCGGATCAGCGCGTTGTACAGGCCGCCCTGCACCACGATGCCGAGGTCGGCGTGGCGTTGCCCGGGCTTCAGCTCGTTCAGGCCATGCTCGACGATGTAGCGCCGCGCCGCCGGAATGCGCTCCTCGCCCTTGAGCTTCTCGTGGCGGAAGGTGACGGGCGGATGCGCGAGCTTCATGTAGTTGAAGCCGGCCGGCTCGGTCATCAGCGCGCGGGTGGAGACGGCGGGCGCCACGTTGTCCTTGCACTCGAAGCTGCCGCGCACGTGGCAGGTGCGGATGCGCAGCTCCATCAGGCAGGGCATGTTGGAGCTCTCCGACAGGCGAAAGCCTTCCTCCACCATGCGCACCATCACGCCGAGGTCGGGACGCGGGTCGAGCAGGCACATGCTCGACTTCAGCGCATAGGCGTGCGTGCGCTCCTGGATCACGCTGGCGCCCTCGCCGTAGTCCTCGCCCACCACGATCAGCACGCCGCCCGTGACGCCCGGCGACGACAGGTTCGACAGCGCATCGGCCGCCACGTTGGTGCCGACGATGGATTTCCAGGTGACCGCGCCGCGCAGCGGGTAGTGGATGGAGGCGCCGAGCATCGCGGCGGCCGAGGCCTCGTTGGAGCAGGCCTCCACGTGCACGCCCAGCTCGTCCATGTAGGCCTTGCCCTGGACCATCACGTCCAGCAGGTGCGACACCGGCGCGCCCTGGTAGCCGCCGACATAGGCCACGCCCGACTGCAGCAAGCCCTTGGTGATCGCGAGGATGCCCTCGCCGTGAAAGGTGTCGCCGGCGCCGAGGCGCAGCATCTCGACTTCCTTGCTGAATGAAACTTCCATCGTGTCTCTTTTTTATGGTGTGCCGCAGTGTGGTCGGGGTGCCGCCATACTTCAATAAAATAAGCCAGCTATCCAATATGAATCCAGTGCATATCGACGCGGTCGACCTGAACCTGCTGCGGCTCTTCGATGCGGTGTACCGGTCCCGCAGCGTGAGCCGCGCGGCCGAGGCCCTGGGCCTGACGCAGCCGGCGGCCAGCCACGGCCTGACCCGGCTGCGGCTGCTGCTGGGCGACGCGCTGTTCACCCGCACTCCGGGCGGCGTGGCACCGACGCCGCGTGCCGAGCGGCTCGCGGTGTCGGTGCAGTCCGCGCTGGCCACGCTGCAGCAGGCGCTGGCCGAGCCGGAGCGCTTCGATCCGGCGGCTTCGCGCAAGCTGTTTCGCATCCACATGAGCGACATCGGGGAAGGGCGCTTCCTGCCGGCGCTGATGGCGCGGCTGCGCGAGCTGTCGCCGGGCGTGCGCGTCGAGACCATGCCGCTGGCGGCGGGCGAGATCGCCACCGCGCTCGACAGCGGCAAGGTCGATTTCGCCTTCGGCTTCCTGCCGCGCGTGAGGGACACCCAGCGCGCGCAGCTGCTGCGCGACCGCTACATCGTGCTGCTGCGCCGCGACCATCCTTTCCTGAAGCGCCGGCGCAGCGGGCAGGCGCTGCTCGAGGCCCTGCAGGAGCTCGACTACGTGACGGTGCGCACGCATGCCGACACCTTGCGCATCCTGCAGTTGCTCAACCTGGAGGACCGGGTTCGCCTGACCACCGAGCACTTCATGGTGCTGCCGGCCATCGTGCGCGCCACCGACCTGGCGGTGGTGATGCCGCGCAACATCGCGCGCGGCTTTGCGGAAGAAGGCGGCTACGCCATCGTCGAGCCCTCGTTTCCGCTGCGCGACTTCACGGTGTCGCTGCACTGGAGCAAGCGCTTCGAGGCCGATCCCGGCAACCGCTGGCTGCGCCAGGTCATCGTGGCGCTGTTCTCCGAGCGGTCATGAGCCGCCTGCGCCTCTTTTTGCTCCTTGCCGCCGGACATTCATCCGGTGGTCAGGCTCGCCGTGCCACCATGGGCCTGACATGAAGAAACGCATTCCCTCATTCCTGCGCCACGTCGGCCCCGGCGTCGTCACCGGCGCGGCCGACGACGACCCGTCCGGCATCTCGACCTACACCCAGGCCGGGGCGCAGTTCGGCACCGGGCTGCTGTGGACCGTGTTCCTGTCGCTGCCCTTCATGGTGGCGATCCAGCTCGTGTCGGCGCGCATCGGCCGGGTCACCGGCAAGGGCGTGGCGGCCAACCTGCGCGAGCACATGCCGCGCGGCTTCCTGATCGTGCTGGTGTCGCTGCTGGTGGTGGCCAACACCATCAACATCGCGGCGGACATCGCCGCCATGGGCGAGGCGCTGCAGCTGGTGGTGGGCGGCGGCGCGCACTTCCATTCGCTGGTATTCGGAGTGGTGACGGTGCTGCTGCAGGTGTTCGTGCCCTACCGCAAGCTGGCCCACATCCTCAAGTGGCTGACGCTCACGCTGTTCGCGTACGTGGCGGCGGTGTTCGTGGTGCAGGTGCACTGGGCGCAGGTGCTGCACGACCTGGTGGTGCCCAAGCTGCAGTGGCGCGGCGACTACTGGATGATGATCGTGGCGCTGCTGGGCACCACCATTTCCCCGTACCTGTTCTTCTGGCAGGCATCGCAGGAGGTCGAGGAACTGCGGCTCAAGGGCGGCCGCAAGGGCACCGACCAGGAAGTGCGGCGCGACCTCAAGCGGGTGCGGCTGGACACCTGGCTGGGCATGACCTTCTCGAACCTCATCGCCTTCTTCGTGATGGTCGTGGGCGCGGCGGTGCTGTATGCGGCCGGCGTGCATGACGTGACCTCCGCCGCGCAGGCCGCCGAGGCGCTGCGCCCGCTGGCCGGCGACTTCGCCTTCTGGCTGTTCGCCGGCGGCATCATCGCCACCGGGCTGCTGGCCGTTCCCGTGCTGGCTTCTTCGGCGGCCTACGCGGTGGCCGAGGCCTTCGGCTGGGAAGAGGGCCTGGAGCGGCACTGGCGCGAGGCCAAGGAGTTCTACGGGATCATCGCGGTGGCCACGCTGGTCGGCACGGCGCTCGATTTCACGCCCATCGACCCCATGAAGGCGCTCTACTGGAGCGCGGTGATCAACGGCGTGGTCGCGGTGCCGATCATGGCGGCGATGATGATCCTCGTGACGCGCGAGAATGTGATGGGTGTGTTCACCTCCGGGCGCCGCATCCGCTGGCTGGGGTGGGGCGGCACCGCCTTGATGGGATTCGCGGCCTTGATGATGGGTTGGGACCTGGTGCGCTGAGACCGAGATCGAGACCGAGTTTGTGCAATTGATTCTTTCCGGGGCCGGCCCCGTGCTGGTCTTCATGGCCTGCGTCGCGCTCGCCACCTACGCGCAGAACCTCACGGGTTTTGCATTCAGCCTGATCCTGCTGGGCCTGGTGTCGGTGTTCCACGTCGCCAGCGTGAGCGACACGGCCAACGCCGCGACGGTGCTGAGCCTCCTGAACGCATGGACCTATTTCCGAGCCCGGCCCGGCGTGGTGCCGTGGCGGCTCATGAAGCCGGCGCTCAACGGCAGCACGGTGGGCGTGATCGTGGGGCTCATGCTGCTGACCTGGCTCAGCGGCGGCGCGGTCAACTGGCTTCGCGGGCTGCTGGGGGTGTCGATCCTGGGCTGCGCCGTGCTGCTGGTGATGCAGGGCCGGCCGCTGCCGGCGGTGTCGGGCCCGCGCAGCTTTGCCGTGATCGGCGGGCTGTCGGGCGTGCTGGGCGGGCTGTTCTCCAGCTCCGGGCCGCCCATCGTGTTCCACATGTACCGCCAGCCGCTGGACCGCGAGCTGGTGCGCCGCGCGCTGCTGCTGATGTTCGGGTTCAACTCGCTCGTGCGGCTGGTGATCGTGGTGCCGACGGGGCATTTCTCCTGGTATTCCGCGCTCTTGGCCGGCTGCGCGATGCCGGTGGTCTACGGCGCGACGCGCCTGCACCATCGCCTGCCCAACAAGCTCAAGCCGCGCACGCTCAAGTGGCTGGTCGGCGGCCTGCTCGCGGCGGCGGGCTCGACGCTGATCGCCACCGCCTGGGCGGCCATTGCGCAGGCCTGAGCGCGGCCCGGGCCGTGCTTGGCCCGGGAATTGCAGCTCCCGCGCCAGGGTTTCCCCGTACGTGGCATACCGGCCCCTACATACGCGTTATGGGGCTGCCCGTATGCAAGACCCCCGACAAGCCGCTAACGTCCATGACTGACCCCTGACGGGTCCCCCACGAGCCCCAAAAGCATGAGCACCGACAGCAGCAAGATTCAACCGATCCGCTTCTTCCATCGCGGAAAGATCGTCGACGTCACCGGCGTCCACCCGACCCGTTCCGTGCTCGACTGGCTGCGCGAGGACGCCCGCTGCACCGGCACCAAGGAAGGCTGCAACGAAGGCGACTGCGGTGCCTGCACCGTCGTCATCGGCGAACTGGCCACCGATCCCCAGGCGCCCGGCGCGGTGGACGGCCTGAGCCTGCAGACCGTCAACGCCTGCATCCAGTTCCTGCCCACCCTGCACGGCAAGGCCCTGTTCACGGTCGAGGACCTCAAGGCCCAGTGCCAGGCCGCGCCCCACAGGACCGAGAAGGCCAAGGACGGCAAGCACGCGGTGCACACGCTGCACCCGGTGCAGCAGGCCATGGTCGACTGCCACGGATCCCAGTGCGGCTTCTGCACGCCCGGCTTCGTGATGTCGCTGTGGGCCACCTACGAACACCACCAGGCCGGGGGCACGCAGCCCACCCGCCAGCAGCTGGCCGACGACCTGTCGGGCAACCTGTGCCGCTGCACCGGCTACCGCCCGATCCTGGACGCCGGCCAGCGCATGTTCGACCTGCCTTCGGTGCGCCTGGACACCAGGCCTGTGGTGGCCGCGCTCACTGCCTTGCGCGACGACGGCGCGGCGCTGAGCTACGCCGCCCCGCTCGGCGCGCGCATGGACCACTTCCACGCCCCCAGGACCCTGGCCCAGCTCGCCGCCCTGCGCGAGCAGAATCCCCGCGCCCAGCTGCTGGCTGGCTCGACCGACGTCGGCCTGTGGGTCAACAAGCAGTTCCGCGACCTCGGCGACATCATCTACGTGGGCGACGTGGCCGAGATGAAGGCCATCGAGGACCGCCCGGACAACGGCGGCGAGCTCTACATCGGCGCCGGCGCCTCGCTGGAGGCGGCCTTCGGCGCGCTGGTCGAGCGCGTGCCCAACCTAGCCGAGGTGTGGCTGCGCTTCGCCTCCCCGCCGATCCGCCATGCCGGCACCATGGGCGGCAACGTGGCCAACGGCTCGCCCATCGGCGATTCGCCGCCGGTGCTGATGTCGCTTGACGCGCAGATCGAGCTGCGCCGCGGCGACGTGGTGCGCCGCATGCCGCTGCCCGACTTCTATCTGGACTACATGAAGAACCAGCTGCAGCCGGGCGAGTTCGTGCAGGGGCTGGCCGTTCCGCACGCCGCCATGAAGCGCCAGGTGCGCGCCTACAAGATCAGCAAGCGCTTCGACTGCGACATCTCCGCCCTGTGCGCGGGCTTCGCCATCGAACTCGAAGCCGGCGGCGACACGGTGAAGGCCGTGCGCCTGGCCTTCGGCGGCATGGCCGCGACCGTCAAGCGCGCCGCGAACGCCGAGGCCGCGCTGCTCGGCAAGCCGTGGACGCAGGCCAGCGTCGCCACCGCCAAGCTCGCGCTCGCGCAGGATTTCAAGCCGCTGTCGGACATGCGCGCCTCGGCCGACTACCGGCTGCAGGTCGCCCAGAACCTCATTCAACGCCTCTGGCTCGAAACCCGCGCCGAAGACGCCCTGTCGCTGGAAGAAACCAGCGTCTGGAGCGTGATGCCCCACGCGACCCCCGCCACCGCCGCAGGAGTCTGACCATGAACAAACCCATCGACGCCCGCCTGCTGCAGCCCGCCGAGGCCTTTGCCGACTACCTGACCAACACCGCCGCGCGCATCGACGTGGGCGCCGAAGCGCTGGCGCACGAGCGCGGCATGCGCGTGGGCATCAGCCGCCCGCACGAGTCGGCGCACCTGCACGTGGCCGGCGAGGCCACCTACATCGACGACATTCCCGAGCTCGCCGGCACGCTGCACTGCGCGCTGGGCCTTTCGCCGGCGGCCAACGGCCGCGTCGCCGCGCTGTCGCTGGATGCCATCCGCGCCATGCCGGGCGTGGTCGCGGTCATCACGGCCGACGACATTCCGGGCACCAATGACTGCGGCTCGATCATTCACGACGACCCGATCCTGCTGCCCGTGAACGACGGCGGCGAGATCCGCTACCTCGGCCAGCCCGTGTTCGCGGTGATCGCAGAGACCCGCGACGCCGCGCGCCGCGCCGCCGCCAAGGCCAAGGACGCGCTGACCATCGAGGCGCAGCCGCCCGTGCTCACGCCGCAGGCCGCCCACGAGCGTGGCCAGTACGTGGTGCCGCCGATGCACATCGTGCGCAGCGGCGGCGGTGCCAACGAAGGCGACGAGGCCGCCGTGCGCGCCGCCATCGCGAAGGCGCCGCGCCGCCACAAGTCCACGCTCGACGTGGGCGGGCAGGAGCAGTTCTATCTCGAGGGGCAGATCAGCTACGCCATTCCCAAGGAAGGCGGCGCGCTGCACATCCATTGTTCTACGCAGCACCCCAGCGAAATGCAGCATCTGGTGGCGCACGCGCTGCACCTGCAGTCGAACGAAGTGCATGTCGAATGCCGGCGCATGGGCGGCGGCTTCGGCGGCAAGGAATCGCAGTCGGCGCTGTTCGCCTGCGTGGCGGCCATCGCGGCGCGCCAGCTGCAGCGCCCGGTGAAGCTGCGGCTGGACCGCGACGACGACTTCATGGTCACCGGCCGCCGCCACTGCTTCTGGTACGAATACGAGGTGGGCTACGACGACGAGGGCCGCATCCTCGGCGCCGAGATCACCATGGTCTCGCGCGCCGGCCACTCGGCCGACCTGTCGGGCCCCGTGATGACGCGTGCGCTGTGCCACTTCGACAATGCCTACTGGCTGCCCAACGTGGCCATGCACGGCTTCTCGGGCAAGACCAACACGCAGAGCAACACCGCGTTTCGCGGCTTCGGCGGCCCGCAGGGCGCCATTGCCATCGAGAACATCATGGATTCGGTGGCCCGCGAGCTCCAGCGCGACCCGCTGGACGTGCGGCGCGTCAATTTCTACGGCAAGACGGAGAACAACGTCACCCCGTACCGCCAGACAGTGACCGACAACATCGTCCACGAACTCGTGGCCGAACTCGAAGCCAGCAGCGACTACCGCGCGCGGCGCGAGGACATCGCTGCCTTCAACAGGAAGAGCGTGGTGCTCAAGCGCGGGCTGGCGCTGGCGCCGCTGAAGTTCGGCATCTCGTTCAACGTGAAGCACTTCAACCAGGCCGGCGCGCTGGTGCATGTGTACACCGACGGCTCGATCCTCGTGAACCACGGCGGAACCGAGATGGGGCAGGGCCTGAACACCAAGGTGGCGCAGGTGGTGGCGCACGAACTGGGCGTGAGCTTCGAGCGCGTGCGCGTCACCGCGACCGACACCACCAAGGTGGCCAACACCTCGGCCACGGCCGCATCGACCGGTGCCGACCTGAACGGCAAGGCCGCGCAGGACGCGGCGCGCCAGATCCGCGAGCGCCTGGCCGACTGCGCGGCCGAGCGCCACGGCGGCACGGCCGCCGAGGTGCGCTTCGCGAACGACAAGGTCGAGGTCAACGGCAAGACGCTGGCCTTCAGCACCGTGGTGGGCGAGGCCTACCTCGACCGCAAGCAGCTGTGGTCCGACGGCTTCTACGCCACCCCCGGCCTGAGCTGGGACAAGGACAAGATGCAGGGCCGCCCGTTCTACTACTACGCCTATGGCGCGGCGGTGAGCGAGGTGATCGTCGACACGCTCACCGGCGAATGGAAGCTGCTGCGCGCCGACATCGTGCACGACGCGGGCAAGTCGCTGAACCCGGCGGTGGACATCGGCCAGGTCGAGGGCGCCTTCATCCAGGGGATGGGCTGGCTCACCACCGAGGAGCTGGTATGGCATCCGCAAAGCGGCAAGCTCACCACGCACGCGCCCAGCACCTACAAGATCCCGACCGCCAACGACTGCCCGCCCGTGTTCAACGTGCGCCTGTTCGAGGGCCAGAACTTCGAGGACTCGATCCACCGCAGCAAGGCCGTGGGCGAGCCGCCGCTCCTGCTGCCGTTCTCGGTGTTCTTCGCGATCCGCGACGCGGTATCGGCCGCGGGTGACCACAAGGTCGATCCGCCGCTGAAGGCGCCGGCGACCAGCGAGTCGATTCTTCGCGCCGTCACCGCTGTCCAGTCCGCATAGTCACTCGTAGACTTTGGCGCATGTCCAAAGTCCTCCCCATGCCACACGTCCCGATTCCATTCGCGAAACTCCGCGGAACCGGCTTTGCCGGGCCGCGGGTGCCGCCCCCGGCAGGGGGTGGGCGAAGCGACGCAAAGTGCGCGAACACCGGGGGCGAGTGCCATGCGTGACCAGGCGCTTTTCGACAAGATCGATCTGCACCTCATCCGGGTGCTTCACACCGTGCTGACCGACCGCAGCGTCTCGCGCGCCGCCATTCGACTGGGCATGTACCAGCCGGCCGTCTCGGCCGCGCTCAAGCGCCTGCGCGAGCTGTCGGGCGATCCGCTGCTGGTGCGCTCGGGCTCGGGCATGGTGCCGACCGATGCGGGGCTGCGCATGATCGAGCCCGCGGCCAGCATCCTGCGCGCGGCCGAGATGCTGTTCTCCGACGCGCGCGGCTTCGATCCGCAGTCGGCCGCCACCACCTTCCGCATCGCCGCCAGCGACTACATGGACCCGCTGTTCCTGCCGATGCTGGTGGCGCAGGTCAAGCGCGACGCACCGCTGTGCCAGATCGAGATCCACGCGCTCACGCCCGACTCGGACTACCACGGCCACCTGGCGCTCGGCCAGGTCGACCTGGTGATCGGCAACTGGCTCAAGCCGCCGGAAGACCTGCACATGGCGCGGCTGTTCGGCGACGAGGTGGTGTCGCTGGTCAACAAGGACCATCCGGCGGTGCGCCGCGGCTGGGACCTGGAGACCTGGCTGGCGGCGGAACACATCGCGCCCACGCCCATGCACCCGGGCGGGCGCGGCATCATCGACCAGATGCTCGACGAGCTGGGCCGGCAGCGCAACATCACCGCGCGCTGCGCGCACTTCGGGCTCATTCCCGACATGGTGGCCTCCAGCCTGCTGGTGCTGACCACCGGGCGACAGTACTGCGAGCGCTTCGCGGCGCGGCTGCCGCTGGCGATCCTCGAATGCCCGGTGGCGCTGCCGCGCCTCATGTACTACCAGCTCTGGCACGAACGCACCCATTCGTCGAGTTCGGCGCGCTGGCTGCGCGAATGCATCAAGGACGTGGCGGCGTCGCTGCGCCCGCCACCCTCCATGGCCGCGCGACCGCCCGCCGCCCCCGAGACATCCGATCCCTGAGAGATCCCCGTTCGCGCTGGCGTCGTGAGCGGGGCAACGATGAAAACCGCCACTACAACAGCTGGAGACAAGCAAATGAGTTCGTTTGAACAGGCGCCCAAAGGCGCCGAGCCCCGCGCGCCGGGGCATGTCGAGTCCGCGCGTCCGCGCGCGGCTGTGGGCAGCGCAAGCGGCTCGGGCCTGCTTGAACGGGTGTTCAAGCTCAGCGCGCACAACACCACCGTGCGCACCGAGGTCATCGCGGGGCTCACCACCTTCCTGACGATGGCCTACATCATCTTCGTGAACCCCTCGATCCTGGGGGACGCGGGCATGCCCAAGGGCGCGGTGTTCGTGGCCACCTGCCTGATCGCGGCGCTGGGCACGCTCATCATGGGCCTGTATGCCAACTACCCGATCGCGATGGCTCCGGGCATGGGCCTGAACGCCTATTTCGCCTACGTGGTGGTGCTGGGCATGGGCTACACGTGGCAGGTTGCGCTGGGCGCGGTGTTCATCTCGGGCTGCCTGTTCCTGATCGTGACGGTCACCGGATTGCGGGAGCTTTTCATACAGGGCATACCGCAGTCCTTGCGAACGGCGATCACCGTGGGCATCGGCATGTTCCTGGCGCTCATCGCGCTCAAGAGCGCCGGCGTGGTCGCGGCGTCGCCGGCCACCTTCGTCACGCTGGGCGACCTGCACTCGGCGCCGGTGATTCTGGCCACGCTGGGCTTTTTGATCATCGTGGCGCTGGACAAGCTCAAGGTGCGCGGCGCGATCCTGATCGGCATCGTCACGGTGACGGTGCTGTCGTTCTTCTTCGGCGGCAACAAGTTCCACGGCGTGTTCGACGCGCCGCCGTCGATCGCGCCCACCTTCATGCAGCTGGACATCATGGGCGCGCTCAAGGGCGGCATCCTGAACGTGGTGCTGGTGTTCTTCCTGGTCGAGATGTTCGACGCGACCGGCACGCTGATGGGCGTGGCCAAGCGCGCCGGCCTGCTGGTGCCGGGCAAGATGGAGCGCATGAACAAGGCGCTGCTGGCCGACAGCGGCGCGATCTTCGCGGGCTCGCTGCTCGGCACCTCGAGCACCACGGCCTACGTGGAAAGCGCGGCGGGGGTGCAGGCCGGTGGGCGTACCGGCCTCACGGCCGTGGTGGTGGCGCTGCTGTTCCTCGCCTGCCTGATGATCTCGCCGCTGGCGGGCTCTGTGCCGGCGTATGCCACCGCACCGGCGCTGCTCTTCGTGGGCTGCCTGATGCTGCGCGACCTGGTCGAGCTGGATTGGGAAGACACCACCGAGGTGATCCCGGCCGCCGTCACCGCGCTGACGATGCCCTTCACCTACTCGATCGCCAACGGCCTGGCGTTCGGCTTCATCACCTATGCCGTGCTGAAGCTGTGCACCGGCCGGGCACGGGAAGTGCATGCGATGGTCTGGGTCATCGCCGCCGTGTTCCTGTTCAAGTTCGCCTATATCGGCGGGCATTGAAATGACGGACTGAGGCAAGCGCCGTCGGGCGCCGATGGTCGCGGGGACGCCATTAGACTCATGGCCGTTCCCGCTTTGTTGCTGTTGAACGAGACAAACCCACCAAACCCGGCATGACAACCCCCAGACTCCAGCTCGCGCACATCACCAAGCGGTATCCCGCGGTGGTGGCCAACAGCGACATCACCCTGGCCGTGCAGCCCGGCGAAATCCACGCCGTGCTCGGCGAGAACGGCGCCGGCAAGTCGACCCTGATGAAGATCATCTACGGGTCGGTCAAGCCCGACGAAGGCACCGTCACCTTCGACGGCCAGGCCGTCAACCTGCGCAACCCCCAGCAGGCGAGGGCGCTGGGCATCAGCATGGTGTTCCAGCATTTCAGCCTGTTCGACACACTCACCGTGGCCGAGAACGTCTGGCTGGGGCTGGACAAGTCGCTGCAGCTGGCCGAAGTGGCGCGCAGCATCACGGCCAAGGCGAGCGAGTACGGCCTGGACATCGACCCCTCGCGCCCGGTGCACACGCTGTCGGTGGGCGAGATGCAGCGGGTGGAGATCATCCGCGCGCTGCTCACCAACCCCAAGCTGCTGATCCTCGACGAGCCGACCTCGGTGCTCACGCCGCAGGCCGTGCTCAAGCTGTTCCAAGTGCTCAAGAAGCTGTCGTCGGAGGGCTGCAGCATTCTCTACATCAGCCACAAGCTGCACGAGATCCGCGAGCTGTGCACCGCCTGCACCGTGCTGCGCGGCGGCAAGGTGACGGGGGTGTGCAATCCGCAGAACGAGAGCAACGAGTCGCTCTCGCGGCTGATGATCGGCAGCGAGCCGCCGCCGCTGAAGCACAGGCCGGTGCACGCGGGCGCCGTGGCGCTGCGCGTCGAGCGGCTGTCGCTGGCGCGCGAGGACCAGTTCGGCGTGGACCTCGACGGCATTTCCTTCGAAGTGCGCGCGGGGGAAGTGGTCGGCATCGCGGGCGTCTCGGGCAACGGGCAAAAGGAACTGCTCTACACGCTGTCGGGTGAGGACGTGCGCGCCGAGGCCGCGATGGTCCGCGTGTTCGACAAGCCGGCGGGCAGGCTGCGGCCGCGCGCGCGGCGCGCCCTGGGCCTGCATTTCGTGCCCGAGGAACGGCTGGGCCGCGGCGCGGTGCCCACGCTGGGGCTCGCGCACAACCTCCTGCTCACGCGCAGCAATGCGGTCGGGCGGGGCGGCTGGATCCGCACCGGCGCGCTCGAGCGCCATGCGCGCTCGATCATCGAGCGCTTCAACGTCAAGGCGGGCGGCCCGCATGCGGCGGCGCGCTCGCTGTCGGGCGGCAACCTGCAGAAATTCATCGTCGGCCGCGAGATCGACGCCAATCCCAGGCTCTTCATCGTCTCGCAGCCGACCTGGGGCGTGGACGTGGGCGCCGCCGCGCTGATCCGCGGCGAGATCCTCGCGCTGCGCGATGCCGGCTGCGCCGTGCTGGTGGTCAGCGAGGAGCTCGACGAGCTGTTCGAGATCAGCGACCGGCTGCACGTGATCGCCAAGGGGCGGCTGTCGCCGTCCGTCGACCGCGCGGCGGCCACGCTGCCGCAGATCGGCGAATGGATGAGCGGCCTGTGGCAGAAGGACTCGGAGGCAGCCCATGCTTAAGCTCGAACCCCGCCCGGAGCTGTCGCGCTTCTGGAGCTATGCCTCGCCGATCCTGGCGCTGCTGATCACCGTGCTGATCGGCGTGGCGCTGTTCGCCGCGCTCGGCAAGGACCCGGTCAAGGGCCTGCTGGTGTTCTTCTACGAGCCCATCAAGAACGGCTACGCCATCGGCGAGCTGATGGTCAAGGCCACGCCGCTGCTCATCATCGCGCTGGGGCTGGCCGTGTGCTTCCGCTCGAACGTGTGGAACATCGGCGCCGAAGGACAGTTCGTGTTCGGCGCCATCGCGGCGGGCGGCGTCGCGCTGCTGGCCGACAAGACCACCGGGCAATGGATCGTGGTGGCCATCCTGGCCGCGGGCATCCTTGGCGGCATGGTGTGGGCGGGCATCGTCGCGTTGCTGCGCGACAAGTGCAACGCCAACGAGATCCTGGTGAGCCTGATGCTGGTCTACGTGGCCACGCTGCTGCTGGGCTACATGGTCTTCGGCCCGTGGAAAGACCCGAACGGCTACAACTTTCCGCAGACCAAGACCTTCGAGGCGGTCACGCAGATCCCGCGCCTGTTCAAGGGCTCGCGCGTGAGCATCGGGCTGGTCATCGCGCTGGTCGGGGCCGGGGCGCTGTGGGTGTTCCTGTTCCGCACGCGCGCGGGCTTTGCGCAGCAGGTCGGCGGGCTGGCGCCGGCGGCCTCGCGCTATGCGGGCTTCTCGGCCCGCCGCGCGGTGTGGATCGCGCTGCTGACCTCGGGCGGCGCGGCCGGCCTGGCCGGCGCGCTCGAAGTGGCCGGCCCGCTCGGGCAGCTCACGCCGTACGTGCCGGCGGGCTACGGCTTCGCTGCCATCATCGTGGCCTTCGTCGGGCGGCTGCACCCGGTGGGCATGATCTTCTCGGCCATCCTCATGAGCATGTTCTACATCGGCGGCGAACTGGCGCAGTCGCGCCTGGGCCTGCCGAAGTCGCTCACCGGCGTGTTCCAGGGCCTGCTGTTGTTCACGCTGCTGGCCTGCGACACGCTCATCGCCTACCGCATCCGCCGCAAGGCGGCCGCCAAGGCCGCCTCCGGCATGACCACCGCCTCGCTGCAGGCCAGCACACCCATCACCGCGCCCGTCGCGCGCCCGAACGAGGGAGCCCTCTGACATGGAAAGCTACGCACTCCTGCTCGGCTCCACTTTGAGCGCGGGCACCGTGCTCGCCATCGCGGCGCTGGGCCTGCTCATCAACGAGAAGGCCGGCATCGTCAACCTCGGAGCCGAGGGCATGATGCTGTGCGCCGCCATCGCGGGCTTCGCGACGGTCGTCACCACGCACAACCCATGGCTCGGCTTCCTGGCCGGCATGGCGGCGGGGGCCCTGCTTGCCGCCTTCTTCGGCGTGCTGGTGATCTGGCTTAACACCAACCAGTACGCGACCGGGCTCGCGCTGAGCCTGTTCGGCGTGGGCTTCTCGGCCTTCGCCGGCATCAACTTCGTGCAGGCCAAGCTGCCGGAAAGCGCGTCCTACGCGATTCCCGTGCTGAGCGACCTTCCCCTCGTCGGCCCGGCGCTGTTTCGCCATCACCCGATGGTGTATGCCGCGATGGCGCTGACCGCCGGGCTGATCTGGTTCCTGTACCGCACGCGCGCCGGCCTGGTGCTGCGCTCGGTCGGCGAATCGCCCGAGTCGGCGCATGCGCTGGGCTACCCGGTGCGGCGCATCCGCTTCCTGGCGGTGATCGCGGGCGGTGCGCTGTGCGGGCTGGCGGGCGCGTACCTCTCGACGGTGTACACGCCGCTGTGGGTCGAGGGCATGGTGGCGGGCCGCGGCTGGATCGCGCTGGCGCTCACCACTTTCGCGACCTGGCGGCCGGTGCGCGTGCTGCTGGGCGCGTACCTGTTCGGCGGCGTCTCGATGCTGGGCTTCCACCTGCAGAGCAGCGGCGTCGACGTGCCCGCGCAGTTCCTCAGCATGCTGCAGTACATCGCGCCGATCGTGGTGCTGGCGCTGATCTCGCGCAACCCCGCGTTCATCCGCGCCAACATGCCGGCGTCCATCGGGAAACCGTTCTACCCCGGCTCATAATCGCGTTTTCGTTTTCCCGCCAACCCGTCCTTTTTGAGGATTTCCGACAATGAATGATCTGAACAAGCGCTCCCTGCTCAAGCTGGCTGCCTTCACCGCGGTCGCTTCGGCCGCCCTGATCGGCTGCGGCAAGAAAGAAGAAGCCGCAGCACCGGCCGCCGCACCCGCGGCCCCGGCTCCCGTGGCGGCCGCCCCGGCACCGGCACCGGCAGCGCCGCTGAACATCGCGTTCGCCTATGTCGGTCCGGTGGGCGACGGCGGCTGGTCGTTCGCGCACGACAACGCCCGCAAGGCGCTCGAAAAGGAATTCGGCGACAAGATCAAGACCACCTTCGTTGAAAGCGTGCCCGAAGGCGCGGACGCCGAGCGCGTGTTCCGCGACTTCGTGAGCCAGGGCAACAAGCTGATCTTCGGCACCACCTTCGGCTACATGGAGCCCATGCTCAAGGTCGCGGCGGACAGCAAGGACGTGAAGTTCGAGCACGCCACCGGCTACAAGACGTCGGAAAACATGCGCACCTACGACAGCCGCACGTACGAAGGCGCGTACATGGCCGGCGTCATCGCCGGTGCCATGACCAAGAGCAACACCCTGGGCGTGGTCGGCTCGGTGCCGATTCCCGAAGTGCTGCGCAACATCAACAGCTTCACGCTGGGCGCGCAGTCGGTGAACCCGAAGATCACGACCAAGGTCGTGTGGGTGAACGAGTGGTTCAGCCCGCCGAAGGAAACCGAAGCCGCCACCGCGCTGATCAACGGCGGCGCCGACGTGCTGTTCCAGAACACCGACTCGCCGGCCGTGCTCAAGACCGCGCAGGAAAAGGGCAAGCGCGCGTTCGGCTGGGACTCCGACATGACCGCCTACGGTCCCAAGGCCCACCTGGCCTCCGCCGTCATCAACTGGACCCCGTACTACGTGAAGGCCACCCAGGAAGCGCTGGACGGCAAGTGGACCACCGGCCAGTCGTGGTGGGGCGTGAAGGAAGGCGCCATCGACCTCGTGTCGATCGCCGAGGACGTGCCGGCGGAAGCCAAGGCCAAGGTCGATGAAGTCAAGAAGGGCCTGAAGGACGGCAGCTTCGTGATCTGGAAGGGCCCGATCCTCGGCCAGGACGGCAAGGAACTGGTCGCCAAGGACGCCGTGGCCGACGACAAATTCCTCTCTGGCATCAACTTCTACGTCAAGGGCGTGGAAGGCAAGGTGCCGGGCGGCGACAAGAAGTAAGGCAGCAGCGCGCTGACGGATTCACGGGCCACCCCTGGAAAGGGGTGGCCCGTTGTCGTATGTGGGCCGGCTCGGCGCCTACGATGACGTGCCTTGCGCGAGCGATCGGGCGTCTCGTGGGGGGCGCGCAACTCATCAACAAGACTTTCAGGGAGAAAAAATGTCCACAACATTGCGAGCCAGGTTTGCGTCCGCGTTCGTCCTGTGCGCAGGCCTGGTCGGCAGTCCGGCGGATGCCGTGCAGCCCGAGGATCGGCGGTCGATCCTCGATGCGATTCGCCCGGTGGCTGCGGGGCGCGTGGCGCGTCCCGTCAAGATCAAGGTCGACATCTTGAACGTGGACAGCGGCTGGGCGGTTCTTGTCGGTGAATTGGTTTCCTCCTCCGGCGCTCCGCTCGACTGGAGTTCAAGCGAATGCCACCCGGACTTGGACAAGATGCTGTGGGTCGTCCTGAAGAAGTCCGCAGGCACGTGGAAGGTGAGGGACATGGACGTCTGCGCCAGCGAGCCGCCGTACTGGTATCTCGACTCCTCCTATGGCGGCCTCGTCTGGCCCTGTGGTGTTTACGCCGGTCTTGATGCCGGCGGAGAGGACGGCCCGCTCGAACAGCAATGCCGCCGGCAAATAAAAAGTAAATCTGTTAAGAAGTGAGCGCTTATGTGTTACAAAATGAGACTTAACTCCTGAATTGTTATCTGCCTGCCACTGCCCGGATCTTCTTTCACGCCAATCCGTGAGGAAAATCCTTGCCTTCAGCTAGAGTAACAATCGGTGTCGCAGCACCGGTCTGCTGAAAGGCGGATCGGGCGCCCAGCGCCTTCAGGAGGACCGCCAAAGATCCACAGACGAGGCTGAAATGCAGGATGCCGTCACCAACCCCACTCAAGCAGCAGCGTCCCAACCCGCGCCGATTCCGCTGGACATTCCCGGCTATGAACTTCTGGAGGCACTGGGCGCCGGCGGCTACGGCACGGTGTACCGCGCGCGCCAGCAGAGCACGGGCGCACAGGTCGCGATCAAGGTCGTGAAGCTGCAGGCGGGCAACCGGCGCGTGGCCCGCTTCCATCGCGAGACGCGGCTGTGCGCCGCGCTGCATCACCCGCACATCGTCCAGCTGCTCGACAAGGGCGAGCAGGGCGATTGCGTCTACGGCGTCTTCGAATACGTGCCGGGCGAAACGCTCACCAGCCTCATTCGCCGCCAGGGCGCGCTGACGGCGTCCGAGACCGGCCGCCTCATGGCCGAGGTGCTGGACGCACTCGACTGCGCGCATGCGGCCGGCATCGTCCACCGCGACCTCAAGCCCGACAACGTGATGGTGACGCTCACCGGCGCCGTACCGCACGCGAAGGTGCTCGACTTCGGCATCGGCACCGTCATTCCCCAGCGCACCGGCCTGCAGTTCCCCGCGCTCACGATGACGGAGGAGAGCCTGGGAACGCCGGCCTACAGCGCGCCCGAGCAACTGCGCGGCGAGCCGCCGAGCATCCGCACCGACCTCTACGCCTGGGGCCTGATGTTCCTCGAATGCCTGACCGGCGCACCCGCCGTGCAGGGGGCGTCGGCGGCGGAAATCCTGCACCGGCAATTGAGCCCGCAGGAAATTCCGCTGCCTCCCGAGATCGTGGAGCACCCGGTGGCCGCGCTGCTGCGCAAGGCGCTCAGGAAGAAGGCCGCGGAGCGCGCCGATTCCGCTGCCACGCTGCTGGCCGAACTCACGCGCCTGCGGCTCGAGGACCTCGTGGGCGTGCTGCGCTCGACCCGCCAGGCGCAGCATGAAACGCTCACGCGCACCGTGGCCACCACGCGCGTGTTCTCCGAGAAGCGGCAGCTCACCGTGCTGTGCTGCAGCGTCTCGGTGTGGCCCGACACCGACGCGGACGGCGCCGAGACGCACGACGCGCTGCCCTCCGACATCGAGGACATCGAACTGCTGCAGCGCGACGAGCTCGCGCTGTTCGCGGAGACCGCCACCCGCCGCGGCGGCCTGCTCGCCGGCACGCTCGGCGACCGCATGATCGTGCTGTTCGGCTATCCGCATGCCAGCGACACCGACGCACGGCAGGCCAGCATGACGGCGTTGGAGCTGATGGCGCTGAGCCGCCGCCGCGCCGCCGCCGTCGCGCAGGCGCACGGCGTGCACCTGGGCATCCGCATGGGCATGCACACCGGCATGGCCGTGGTGGCCAACGGCGAGGTGCCTTCGGGCCATGCCGTCAACGTGGCGATGCGGCTCGAAGCCGTGGCCGAGACGGGCACCCTGCTCGCGAGCGAAAGCAGCCACCGCCTGCTGGGCCGCTACGCGCACTTCGACAAGGTCGCCAACGTGAGCCTGCCGGGCCAGTCCGCGGGCATCCAGACCTACCAGCTCAATGTCGACCGGCAGGCGCCGCTGCTGCCCGACCCGTCGCCGGACGCCGCGGCGCAGGCCGTGTGCGTCGGCCGCGAGGCCGAACTGGAGCGACTGCGCGCCGCATGGAGCCGGGCGCGGCAGGACCACGGCAGCGCCGTGTGGATTCGCGGCGAGCCGGGCATCGGCAAGTCCTGCCTGGCCGACACCTTGCGCGCGCATGTGCTGGCCGAAGGCCTGCGCACCGTCGGCGCGCAGTGCCAGCCGGAGAACCGCAACAACGCGCTCACGCCTTTCCTGAACCTGCTGCGCCAGCGGCTCGACGCGGCCCCCGACACCTCGCCGGACGGCCGCCGCGAATGGCTGCGCGAGATCCTGCGCGGCGCCGGCTGCGACGAGGACGCGGTGCTGCCCATCTTCTGCGCGTGGCTCTCGCTGCCGCTGGGCAACTGCGAGCCCAGCCGCATTTCTCCTCCGATGCAGAAGGCACTGCTGCTGTCGTCGATGGCGCAGTGGCTGCTGCACATCGCCGAGTCCGCGCCGCTGCTGCTCGTGCTCGAGGACGTGCACTGGGCCGACCCCACGAGCATCGAGTTCGTCGAACAGCTCAGCGCGCAGCTGCCGAACCGCCGCGTGCTGCTGGTGCTCACGGCGCGGCCCGAATGGACGCCGCCGCAGGCGCTAGAGGCCGAGTGCATCGACGTGCGCCGGCTCGAGGACGCGCAGGCCGCGGAGCTGGCGCGGCGGGCGCTGGCGCCGCGCGTGGTCACCGCCGGCGTGATCCGCAACGTGGTGGAGCGCACCGATGGCGTGCCGCTGTTCGTGCAGGAAATGGCGCGCATGCTGCTCGATGCCTACCTGGTCGAGAGCGACGGCGTCTGGGGCTTTCGCGACACGATGCAGCCGGCCGCGATTCCGGTCACGCTGCGCGACTCGCTGGTCAGCCGCTTCGACCGGCTCGGCCCGCTCAAGAACCTGCTGCAGCTCGCGGCCACCATCGGGCGCCAGTTCGAGATCGACCTGCTGTGCGCCTGCTCGGGCCGCGCGCGCGACGCGGTGGACGCCGACATGGCCGTGCTGCGCGAGGCGGAGCTGGTCATGCCCGACGACCGCGCGGGCGCGGGCGCCTACATGTTCCGCCACGCGTTGATCCGCGACACGGCCTACGAATGCATGCTGGTGGCGCAGCGCCGCCAGCAGCACCGCGACGTGGCGCAGACGCTGATGCAGCGCTATCCGCAGCGCGTGGCCGCCGAGCCCGGCGGCGTGGCGCAGCACTGGGCCGATGCCGGCGACCACGCACAGGCCATCGCGCATGCGGTGCAGCAACTGCGCATCACGCAGGTTCGCTCGCTGAACGATGAAACCATCGCCTACGCCCGGCACATCGACAGCTGGATGGCGCAGCTCGGCGGCACCGCCCAGCGCGAGGCCCGGCTCGACGTGAACAGCTACGTCACGCAGGCGATGATGAACAAGTACGGCTGGGCCCACGAGCAGGTGGTGGAGCGCATCGCGCTGTCGCAGGACCTGCTGGACGACACCGTCGCGCGCGACAAGCAGGTGCAGCACCTGTGGGCCCTCATCACCTACCACCACGTCGCGAGCAACCGCGGCGAAGTGCACCGCCTGAGCCACCGGCTGCTCGACCATGCGACGCAGCAGCAGGACCAGGGCGTGCTCGTCGCGGCGCAGACCTACCTCGGGCTCTCGCACTATTCCGAAGGTCGCTTCGACCTGGCCGAACAGGCGCTGAGCGATGCCATCGAGCGCTACGACCCCGTCGCCCACGCGCACCACGCGGCCGAGTTCGGTTTCGACACGCGGGTGTGGGCCACCACCGGGCGCGCGCTGGTGCGCTGGTTCGCGGGCCACGACGAGGCCGCGCGCAACGACGCGACCACCGCCGTGCGCCTGGCGCGCGAGATGTCGCACATTCCTTCGCTGAGCATGGCGCTGCTCTACCAGAGCCTGGGCCACCAGGCCCGCGGCGACCGGGCCAGGGCGCTCGCGAGCACCGGCGAGCTGCTCGACATCACGGCGCGCTACGGCCTGCCGGCGTTCACCGGCTACGCGGAAATCATCCGCTGCTGGGCCAGCGGCGAGGCGAGCGACATCGCGCGCGCCGACGGCGCCGTGGAGGCGCTGTGGGGCATGGGCTGCCGCTATTGCCAGAGCTATTACCGCGCCTTCGCCGCGGAGACGCTGGCGGCCAACCAGCGCTGGGCCGAGGCGGCCGAGCGCATCGACGAGTGCCTGCGCCTGGTGGACGTGCTCGAAGAGCGGCTCTACAGCGCCGAGCTGCACCTGAAGAAAGCCCGCTACCTGCAGGCCGCCGGTGCCGACAGCGCCACCGTGCAGGCGTGTTTCTCGCAGGCCGCGCTGGTCGCGCGCGTGAGCGGGAAACACCGAACCGAAGCCGAAGCCCTGGTGGCGTTGCAGGCACTGGCACCCGCCGTGCACGACGTTGCCGGACGCTTGAAGGAGCTGGCCGCCCTGCGGCCGGAACTGTCCGTGCGCACGCCCGTGCATGCGCACATCACTTGAACCCAAGGATTGAAGTCACCATGACCCTCCAGCGCCAGAACGCCGACCCGTTGCTCGAATTCCGCCTAGCCTACCTGCGCGGCATCGCCCGATCGTGGCAGGACGACGCCTACCGCCGCGAACTGCTCGAGCAGCGCGACATCCAGCCGCTGCTGCACCGCGATTTCGGCCTGCCGACGCTGTGGCCGCAGCTCGACATCTCGCTCTACCAGAGCGCCGACCCGCACCAGCGCGCCGAGTGGAAGCCCATGCTCACGGCCGGCTGGATCGGCCCCGACGACGCCTTCGTCATCGTGCTGCCGCAGGCGCCGGCGTCGAACGCCTCCGAGGCCCTGGCTGCCTACTACCAGCAGTTCCCCAACTTCATGGGCTCCTCCGCCCAGTTCGAAGCGTCCGAAGTGACACCGGGCCTGCTCGGCGGCGGCCTGCCCACGGGCCTGGGCATTCCCGGCGGCGGCCCCGATTCGCTGCTGGCCTTCGGCGGCGTGGTGCTGCGCGCCATCGCGCTCGCATGGCAGTCCCCCGAGTTCCACGCGGAACTCACCCGCGACGACGGCACCGACAAGGCCAATGTGCTGAGCCAATGGCTGGGCTACAACAACCCGTTCAACTTCGAGATCCGCTTCGCGACCAACTCGGCATTCACCTGGGACGCCGCCGCCGGCCAGTGGAACCAGACGAACCCGGACGGCTCGCCCATCAAGAACAGCATCCGGCTGAACTACCCGAGCGCGCCCGAAGAAAAGGACATGTGGGCGATCGCGCTGACCTCGTACAACAACACGGGCAGCGCCTATCCGTTCACCTGCTGAGCTTGCCGTCGCGCCGGTGCAGCCGCAACCGCCGACCCAGGCGCTGCAGGGCGCCACGGCCACGCTGCTGCTGACCCTGGCCGCGCGTGCGCGCGCCGGCGGCATGGAGGACATGCCGGCGTTCGACGATCCGCAAGCGCGCCGCATTGCGGCGGCGCTGCCCCTCGACCTGTCGGGCTACGCGGCGGACGCCGCCTTCGTGCGCGGCGTGGTGGTGCGCGCGCTGCTGTTCGACCGGTACGCGGCGGAGTTTCTCGCGGCCCATCCGACGGGCCTGTGCATCGCGCTGGGCGCGGGCCTGTGCACGCGCCGCAGCCGGCTGGCCGCGGTTGCCGGCGCTGCAGCGGCCGGCGCGCGCTGGCTGAACGTCGACCTGCCCGATGCCATTTCCCTGCGCGAGCAATACATGCCCCGCGCCGAGGAAGAAGACAACCTGGCCTGCTCGCTCCTCGATGCCGCGTGGCTCGACACTGCAGGCCTGCCGGGCGACCGGCCGGTGCTGGTGATGCTGGAGGGCGTCTGCCCCTACCTGCCGCAGGCGCCGCTGGAGGCCGTGCTGCACGAGTTGGCCGAGCGGTTCGCGCGCGGCGGCCCGCCGTGCTTCGTCGTGCTCGACCACGTGCATCCGGCGCTCGCTCGGCTTCCGATGCAGGTGGGCGGCATGCATCTGCCGGTGGTGTCGGGCTTCGAGGAGGCCGCCGGCCTTACGCGCATTCATCCGTCGATCCGGGTGATGTCCGAAGAACATCCTTATGCGCAGTTCTCGCAGCAGCACCTGCTGTTCGAGACCGTGTTCCATGCCACCACGGGCGCGCGGCCCTATGCCGTCGTCCGCCTCGCATTGGGCTCGCAAGACGATGCGTGACGCCGCCGCGCCCGACCTGTTCGGCGACGTCTTCCAGTGGCACGAGAAATACCTGCCGCCGGCGGTGCTGCGCGACCGCCTGCTGCTGCTGAGCGAGAACGAGCTGCTGGTGCTCGGCTCTCCCGGTGTCATGGCGCTCGAGCGCGTGCTGCGCCAAGGCGTGAGCCTGGCGACGCACTGCAGGGACGCGGCTGCCGGCGCGCTGCTCGCCGAGATGCTGCATGCGCTTGGCGCCTTGCTGCGGCAGGGCCTGGTGCGCCCGGTGATGCTGCGCGGCGGCGAGGCCTACCTGCTGCCCGATTTCTCGGCGCCGCACACGCCCATGGCGGTCGCGGTCCGTGTCGAGGCCATCTCGCTGACGGACGCGGTGGGCCGGGGCGCGGCGATGCGTTGGGGCCAGGCGCTGGCCGAGGCGCTCGATGGCGCGGGCGCCAGCATCAGCCCCGGCCTCACGATCGTGTACTGCGACGACTACCTGGACCCCCGGCTGGGCGCCATCGATGCCCGGCAGCGCGCAAAGGGACAGCCGTGGCTGCTGGTGAAGCCGGCGGGCGAGCAGGCCATGGTCGGCCCGCTGTTCACGCCGCGTGCCGGCGTAAGCGAAGGCGAGGCGCCGGCCTGCTGGCATTGCCTTGCGCACCGCTGGCTGCGCAACCGGCCGGCGCGCGCCTGGTGGCGGGCGCGGCATGGCGACCTGGACAGCGGGCCGCCGGTGCGCGCGGGCGCCAGCCTGGTGGCCGAACGGCTGGACGGGCTGCTCGTCAAGGCGCGGCAGATGCTGGTCGCACCGCCCGGCGAGGCGCAGGCGGTATGGACGCTCGATCCCCTGGAAAGAAACCCCGTGGCCGCGCGCCCCCAATGCCCGCAGTGCGGAAACCCGGGGCTCATGGCGCTGCTGCAGCGCGAGCGCATCGCGCCGGCGCCCGGCGGACCTGTCGCCGGCGCCGACGGCGGCTGGCGCACCGTGCCGGCTTCGGCCACGGTCGAGCGCCTGTCGCGCCATGTCGGGCCTCTGTGCGGCGTGATCGCGCGGGTGAAGCCCTTGAATGCAGAGTCCGACGACATGCTGACGGTCTACCGCAGCGAGATCTTCAAGACCCCGCAGACCTTCGGCGACCCCGCACCTGGCGCCTGGATGCAGACCTGCCTGGGCAAGGGCATGTCGGCGGCGCAGTCACGTGCCAGCGCGATGTGCGAGGCGGTGGAGCGCTACGCCGCTTTCTACCAGGGCGACGAAGCCACGGTCATCGCGCCCGCCGCGGACCTGGACGCGCGCTGCATTCCGCCGACCGCGCTGGCGCACTTCAGCGAGCACCAGAAGTCGCAATTCGGCACCGAGAAGCCGCCGCACGCCGTGGCTGCGGCCGACGCCGGACCGGAGCCGGCCTGGTGGGTGCCCGCGTGGTCGCTGACCGCCGATGCGCGCTGCTATCTGCCGCTGGCCTTCTGCCACGCCCATGCGCCCGCCGAGAGCCAGTACCACGTCACCTGGACATCGAACGGCTGCGCTGCCGGGAACACGCTCGAGGAGGCCATCCTGCAGGGCTTCCTCGAACTGGTGGAGCGCGATGCCGCCGCCATCTGGTGGTACGGCCGGGTCCGCCGGCCTGCCATCGACCTGGACGGCATGCCGGTCGCCACCCGCCTGCGCCTGTCGCGCACATGGGGGCTGCAGTGGGCGCACTGGGTGCTCGACATCACCCACGACTTCGGCATTCCGGTGGTCGCGGCGGTGGGGCGGCACCGGCAGACCGGCGAATGGGCCGTCGGCTTCGGCTGCAGTCCGGACCGCATGCTGGCCTGCGAGCGCGCGCTCACCGAAATGAGCCAGCTGATCGCGGCGGGCAAGACCTTCCCGGTGCCCGGCGCCGACGGCGCGCACGAGGCGCCGGCCTTCCTCGTGCCGATGGAAGAGGCCGGCGCCGTGCCGCTGCATGCGTCGCCCGACGCCGGTGCGCAGCGCGACATCGCCGGGGAGATTGCGCGGTGCGTGGGCATCGCCACCGGCCTGGGCCTGGAGACGATCGTGCTCGACCACTCGCGCCCGGACATTCCGCTGCGCACGGTCAAGGTCGTGGTGCCGGGCCTGTGCCACATCTGGCCCGAGCTGGGCAACCAGCGTCTCTACGGCGTGCCCGTGGCGATGGGGTGGCGCGACGCGCCCCTGCAGGAAGCCGATCTCAACCCCCAGGCGCTGTACGTCTGAGCGGTCGAGCGAAAATACAGGGTATGGCTCTCTTCAGGAACAAGCGAGACGGCCGCTCGATCGTGCTGCGCCCCGTCCATGCGTTCGGCCGCCGTCCGTCGGCCTGCCAGACCGTGCTCAAGGCGCCCGATGTGTCGCAGGTCCATGCATTGGTCCGCTGGAACAGCCTGGCTTGGGAAATCGTCGACCAGAGCCGCAACGGCACCACCCTGGACGGCGTACGCCTGCCGAACGGCCGCTGGACCGCCCTGAGCGTGGGCGCCGAGGTGCGCATGGGCCTGGGCGACGAATCGGCCTGGATCGTGCAGGACCTGGCGCCGCCCGTCACCTGCCTGTTCCCGGGCCAGGGACACGGCTTGCCCGTGGCGCTCAACCCGCGCGAAACCCTGTTGCCCGACGCCCAGCAGCCCGAGGTGAACGTGTATTTCCACGAAGGGCGCTGGATGCTCGAGCACATCGACGGCATCGAGCACCTGAACGACGGCGCCATGGTCAGCACCTCGCGCGGCGCCTGGGAGTTCGTGCTGTGCGACGACCTGGAGTCGACATCGGAGAACGCCGTCGCCTCGTCGGCGCCGAAGACGGCGGATGTCGCGCTGCACTTCGACGTCAGCCAGGACGAGGAGCACACCAGCCTCAGCCTGCTGGCGGACGGCAAGTCGGTGTCGCTGGGCGAGCGCATCCACCACTACACCCTGGTCACGCTCGCGCGGGTGCGCCAGCAGGACGCGCAACGCGGCGTTCCACCGCAAAGCCAGGGCTGGATCGGGCTGGACGACCTCTCGCGCATGCTGGGCGTGGAGCCTTCTTACGTGAACATCCAGATCTTCCGCGCCAAGCACCAGATCCTCAATGCGCTGCCGGCCAACCTGGGCGAGCCGCCACTGGTCGAGCGGCGGCGCGGCAACGTGCGCCTGGGCGACTACCCCTTCGAGATCCGGGGCGGCGCGCACCCCATGTAATCGGTTGTAATTTCATTTCTCTCCCGCTCTCCCTAGAGTGACTTCCAGTGCAATGCCGCCCCTGCGGCGCGCATTGGCTGATTCAGTCACTTCTTCAGAGAGTCATGGGAAAGATCTATTCCGTCACGGTCGACAACCACGCAAGCCATTCGGCTTACTTCATGGTGTTCCAGAGCGACCCGACCCAGTGGGCGCCCAACGCCTTGTCGCTCGCCTGGTTCGCCAAGTATTCGAACCCCGGGCAGAACGCGCGGACCCGCTTCGAATGGACGACCGACACCGGTTTCTCCTGGGCTGAAACCGGCGAGCTGCAACCCGGCATCCAGTTCGCTCCGGCCGAAACCTGCGAGCCGAGCGGCGGCAGCAACAGGATCTCGCTGGACTGCGAGGACGGCATCTACCGGTTCGCCAACCCCAGCTGGGGCGCCGATCCCGCGCGCTTCTACCTCGCCGAGACCGCCAACATCCCTGCCCGCTCACAGGCGTGCGTCGGCGTGACCATGTCCGGCAGCACGGTCTATGCGGTGCAGGCCCGCCCGAACCAGAACCTGGCCTTCTCGCCACGCCCCCGGTACTTCATTGCTTACGGCGACTACCAGCAAGGCGACGTCATCGATGTCAGCACGGTCAACAACCCGCTGGAGCTGTCGTTCCCGGCCGGCGTCCATGCGCTGACGACCACGCTGCATGCCGACGGCAGCTGGACCCGGCCGATCTCCCTTGCCCGGGCCAACGAGCAGCGCCTGCGGCTGCTGTCCATTTGAGTGAGGAGGAAAGCGAAATGCATATCGCCAGCGCCAATGTTTCGAGGCCGACACCGGATTTCGCGGAGGACGACCGTGAAAAGAACACCGCGTTCTTCAATGCGCGGCGCCACGCCGACGACCCGCCTGCCCGGCGCGCCGGCGAGGGCGCGATGAGCATGGACGTGCGGCGCGTGCTGCTCGTGCCCCCGGGCGCCCGCCTCGAGGATCCGCGGGTGACCTGCCTGCCGATGGAAGAGCGCGTCTGGGAGAGCGGCTACACGCTGGTCATCGACGAAGTCAAGCGCGGGCTGCTGCAGGACTTCTGGAAGCACTACTACGGCTCGTCCGCCGAGATGGACGTCTCGGGCGTGCAGCTGATGGAGTTCCGCAAGGACATCATGGCGGTGACGCCGGAGTGCGTGGGCCAGCCGGCGGTGCTGCGCTTTCTCGTCGAACTGGGGCGGATGTGCGTGCAGGCCTACCGCCAGGACGCCAGCCTGCGCGTGGTGACCAACCACGCGGCCTGAGATCCGATTGCTGCTGGAGGACATATTCGATGGGATGCCTGGCTCCTCAGAACATGAGGCAAATTTTCCCGAGGTGCCCCGGGCCCAGGGACCTGTACAGCCCTGATGCCACGACCGGGCAGGCCATGGCACCCGTTTGCCCCTGGTGCCGCAAGGAGGATCGCAACACGCATTTCGATCCCGCCCGGCTTCAGGTGCGCGCCGTCCAGGTGGAATCGCACAGTCCGGTATTGCAGCGCCCGGAAACCGCGGAGCCTGCCCAGGCGCGGTCGGTGATGACCCGTTGGTTCCTGGCCTCGCTCTATGTCGACGCGATCGGCAGGCCGCCGAGCCCGGATTCGCTCGCGTTCTGCGTGACCGGTTCCCTGGCCCGCCTGGATGCGGCCCCGGTGTCCGACATCGAATGCTTCGTCATCCTGAAGGACCCGTCCGCCGCCGTGCGGATGAAGGCTGTGGGGAGGGTGTTCAGGAAAAAGCTGCTGGCCACGGTGCCGCACGATCCGGCGGGGAGGGCGGGCGATCCCGCCGGTATCGACCCGGTCACGCTCTGCGATGGACCCGCGGAGATCCGCAACCTCATCGTGCAGAGGAACATGGACCGGCTGATTCATCCGCTGCTGAATGCGCAGGTGGCTTTCGGCAACCGCGAACTCCTCGCGGAGCTGTGCGATCTCCTGAAGAACGCCGCGTCACCGGACCTCAGAGCCCAGGGCCTGTCGGACCTGAAGGCGTGTTTTCATGACTGCCAGCTATCGAGGCTGCCGGGAAGCTTCGGCGGCCTGGTGGCGATGGACCTCGAAAGAGACCTCGCCCGGCCGCTGGCGCTGTGCGTGAACGGCCTTGCCAGATACAACGGCATCGATGCCATTGGCGTGCGCGCCCAGGCCCACGAACTCCGGACGGCCAAGGTCATATCCGCACCTGTGCACGAGATGATCATTGCCTGCTCCGAGGCGCTGGAGCGAATCTGCGCGGCCTCGCAGCTGGCATGCCTGGGCCATCACCCGGACACGCTCGACGTCAGCAGCGAGGCGGAGGTTCCCGGCGAGTTGATGAAGGTCGCCGCCCAGGTCAATTGCCTGCAGCACATCGCGTCCAGGTATCTTGAATGGCTCGACTCCGGCACGCCGGTCATCTTCGGCAACGAGAGCCCCTTCCTGAGCAAGTCTCCCGCGACCTACTATGGGGTGTGACCGGTGTGACCGGTGTGACCGGCGCGGCCGGTTCGTTCAGGCCTGCGCCGCCTGCAGTTGCGCGCCCATCTTCTGGTGGATCAGGTTCACCGCCTTCAGCGGGCGCAGCATCACCTTGAACTCGGTGATCCGGCCGGCGTCGTTCCACTTGATCATGTCGACGCCGTTGATCTGGATGCCGTCCAGCTCCAGCGTGAACTCGAGCACCGCGTCGTTCGCGGACTGGAGCTCGCGCACGTAGCGGAAGCTCTCGTTGAAGAACACCTGGAACGCCGCGGCCAGGTATTTCTGCGTGATGGCCTTGCCCACCTGGGGCTTGTGCACCACCGGCGAATGAAAGACGGCCTCGTCGTCGAGCAGGGCGTCGAGCCCCGCCGCGTCGCGTTCCTTGACGAGGCGGTGCCAGGTGGCGAGTGTGTCGATCGGCATGGGTCTCCTGGGGCTGTTGTGGTTGACGCCCGCCATTTGACGCACGCACGCGCCGCATGGCAAGGCGGCACGCGCGCGTAGGCGACTCGCCTTCAGGCCAGCCGGTCGAGCAGGCTGTACCAGGCCACCCCGCCCGCCACGTAGAAGCGTTGCAGGCCGTGCAGCGGAATCGGCCGGATCGGCGTCACCGGGTACGGAAAGTCCGCACCCGCGTCGATGAGCCGGGCGGCCAGGTGCTTGCCCATGCTCGTGGCCAGTGCAATGCCCCGCCCGTTGTAGCCCAACGCGATCGTCACGCCCGGCGCCGGGGTGTGCACATGCGGCATGAAATCGCGCGTGACCGCGATGCGCCCGGCCCAGCGGTACTCGTAGCGCAGCGGCCCCAGTTGGGGAAACAGCAGTTCGAGCGAACGTTCGAGGTGCGCGAAATCAGCGGGCCCGGCCGGGTCGGCGAAGTGGCCGCGACCGCCCATGAGCAGACGGCCCTGCGCGTCCTTGCGGAAGTAGAGCAGCAGTCGCTGCGAGGTCGATGCGGTTTCGCCGCCGGGCAGGATGGCGTCGGCCGCGGCGCCCTTGAGCGGTTCGGTGGCAACGATGAAGCTGTTGGCGGCCAGCACGGTGCGCGACAGCATCGGCCACAGCGCGCCGGTGTAGCCGTTGGTGGCCATCAGCACCTGGTCGGCGGTGATGCTGGCGCCGGTCGACGTGCTCGCATGCCAGTGCGTGCCGCGGCGCTCCAGCGCCGTGACCTCGGTGCCGCCGTGCACGCGGGCACCTGCGGCCTGTGCGGCACGCACCAGCCCGCGCGTGTACGCCAGCGGCTGGATGCTGCCGGCGCGGCCGTCGAGCCAGCCGCCCGCAAAGGCTTTGGTGCCGAGCCGCGCGCTGACCGCGGCGCGGTCGAGCTGCTGGGTGTTGACGCCGCGCCTGGCCCATTGCCCGGCGCGCGCATGCAGCGCGGCCACGTCCTTCTGCGCGTACGCCACCTGCAGCCAGCCGTTGCGCACCGGCTGGCAGTCGATGCCGTGGCGTGCGATGAGGTCGAACACGAGGTCGGCCGATGACGAGACCGCATCGATCAGCCGTGCGGCGCGCTCCTGGCCATGGATGCGCACCAGCTCGTCGGGGTCGTGCTTGAGCGAAGGATTGACCTGCCCGCCGTTGCGCCCCGACGCACCCCAGCCGGGCTCGTGCGCCTCGAGCACGCAGGCCTGCACGCCGGCCTCGGCCAGATGCAGCGCAGCCGAGAGGCCGGTGAAGCCGCCGCCGACGATCAGCACGTCGGTCTTGCGCGATTCGGCCAGCGGCGGGGTCGGCGCAGCGGGCGGCGCGGTGTCGGCCCAGAGTGAAGGAGGCAACGCGCGAGCGCTCATGCGCGCACCTCAGCGGACGCGATGGCACCAGACGGATGCAGCACGCGGCGCAGGAAGTCTTGCGTGCGCGCCTGGCGCGGCGCGCCCAGCACCTGCGCGGACGGGCCCTCCTCGACGATGCTGCCGCTGTGCAGGAAGCACACGCGGTCGGCCACTTCGCGCGCAAAGCCCATCTCGTGCGTGACGACGATCATCGTCATGCCCTCGTCGGCCAGCGCGCGCATCACGCCGAGCACGTCGCCGACCAGTTCGGGGTCGAGCGCGGACGTGGGCTCGTCGAACAGCATGGCCTCGGGCTTCATGGCCAGTGCGCGGGCGATGGCCACGCGCTGCTGCTGGCCGCCCGAGAGCTGCGCCGGATACGCCTGCGCCTTCTCGGCCAGCCCCACCTTGGCCAGCAGCGCCAGCGCTTCTTCGCGCGCCTGCGCCGCGTTCTGGCGCAGCACGTGGACCGGGCCTTCCATCACGTTCTCCAGCACCGTGCGGTGCGGGAACAGGTTGAAGCGCTGGAACACCATGCCCATGCGGCTGCGCAGCCGGTGGATGGTGGGCGCGGTGCGGTCCACGCGCTCGCCGAAGGCGCGCACCACGCCGCCCTCGTACGACTCGAGGCCGTTGATGCAGCGAAGCACGGTCGACTTGCCCGAGCCCGAAGGGCCAATGAGGCAGACCACCTCGCCCTTGTCCACATGCAGGCTCACGCCCTGCAGCACGCGGTGCGTGCCGAAGCGTTTTTCGAGTCCCTCGACGTGGATCATGGTTGTTTTCTCCCGGCGGCGAAGCGCTTCTCGAGCCGGCGCAGGCCGTACACCAGCGGCAGGCTCATGAGCAGGTAGAGCAGGGCGACCAGCGTGTAGACCGTCATGTTCTGGAAGGTCGACGAAGCGATGAGCTGGCCGGCGCGCGTCATCTCGGCCACCGTGATGGTCGAGACCAGCGAGGAATCCTTGAGCATCATCACCAGCGTGTTGCCGTAGGGCGGCAGCGCGATGCGAAAGGCCTGCGGCAATATCACGCGCCGCATGATCAGCGCCGAGCGCATGCCCATGGCCTGCGCGGCCTCGCGCTGGCCGGGGTCGACCGCTTCGATGCCGGCGCGGAAGTTCTCGGCCTGGTAGGCCGAGTAGGCGATGCCCAGGCCGATCACGCCGGCCTGGAAGGCCGTGAGCTGCACGCCGAACTCCGGCAGCACGAAGTAGATGTAGAAGAGCTGCACGATGATCGGCAGCCCGCGGATCACGTTGACGATCACCGAGCCCGCCCAGGAGAGCGCGCGCACCGGCGACAGCTTCATCAGCGCGAGCGCAAGGCCGAGCGCGCTGCTCAGCAGGAAGGCCAGCACCGTGACTTGCACGGTGACCACGGCGCCCTGCAGCAGGATCGGCAGGAAGTCCTGCGCGTTCTGGAGAAAGGTGGGAGCAGCCATGGGTCAGCGCGCTCTCAGATGCCCCACTTCTGCACGATCCTGGCGAGCGTGCCGTCGGCCTTCACGGCGGCAATGGCCTTGTTGAGGCGAGCCAGCGTCTCGGTGTCGCCCTTGCGCACCACCAGGCACACGTCACCCACGTTCACCGGCTTGTAGCTCTCGACCAGCCTCACGCCGGGAAAGGTGTTCTGGCGGATCTGGTAGGCCATGATGGGCTGGTCGCCAAGCCCGGCCTTGATGCGGCCGAGGGAGAGGTCGCGCGTCATGTCGGCCACCGAGTCGTAGCTGCGCACCTCCTTGAAGATGCCCTTCTTGTTCAGCATGTCGAGAAAGACGGTGCCGACCTGCGCGCCCACCACCTCGCCCTTGAGCTCGTCGAGCGAGACATACGCACGGGCGTCGTCGGCCTTGACGATCAGGCCCTCGCCGTACGAATACACCGGGTCGCTGAAGTCGACCACCTCCTGGCGCGCCGGCGTCTTCAGCATGGCGGCCGAGACGATGTCGATCTTGCGGGCCGTGAGCGAGGGGATCAGCGCCGAGAACACCGTCTGCTGCACGTTGACGTTGAAGCCACCCGCCTTGCCCACGGCGGTGACGGTGTCGACCATCATTCCCTGGATGCTGTTGGTCTTCACGTCCAGGAAGGTGAAGGGCACGCCGGTGGCGGTGGCGCCCACGTTGTAGGTCGGCGCGGCGCCCTGCGCCACGGCCAGCGAGGCGCCGCCCACGATGCAGAGACCCAGGGCCAGGCGGTGAAGGCGGCGAACGATGCGATTCATGGATGCACTCCTTGAAGGACAGAAGTTGGAAAAGTGGACGGAAAGGATGGGTGCCTTTCGCGATGCAACATGCGTGCCAATAATCGATTCTTTTGAATCTCTTATCAATAAATGAAAACCACTAGTCGATCTTTAAGTATCGATATTCGATATTTAAGGCGAGCGTGGATATACTCGAATCCATGGAAGCCACACCCGACGCAGCCCCCGAAGACGGCCAGAGCCTGCTTTTCAACCAATCGCTGGAGAAGGGCCTGGCCGTGCTGCGCGCCTTCAGCGCCCGGCGCCGCACCATGACGCTGGCGGACGTGGCCGCGGCCACCGACATCACCAAGAGTTCCGCCCAGCGCATGGTCTTCACGCTCGAGAAGCTGGGCTATGTGCGCAAGCACGCGAAGACACGGCGCTATCAGCTCACGCCGCGCGTGATGGAAATCGGCTTCAACTACCTCGCGGCCAATTCGCTGATCGACGTGGCCAATCCCTTCCTGTCGGAGCTGACCAAGGTGACGACGGAAACCTCCTGCCTCACCGAGCCGGACGGACTCGACATGGTCTACGTGGCGCGCTTCGTCAGCGCGCAGTTCGTGCCGGTGCACATGCCCATCGGCAGCCGCATCCCCATGTATTGCACGGCCTCGGGCCGCGCCTTCCTGAGCGCCTTGCCGGAAGACGAGGCGCGCGCGCTCATCGAGGCGTCCGAACGCACGGCCCACACCATGCACACGCTGACCGACGTCGACGGCATCCTCGATGCGCTGCGGCAGGCGCGGCTGCAGGGCTTTGCCACCAATGCCGAGGAGCTGTTCCTCGGCGACATGACGATCGCCGCGCCCGTGCTGGGCAGCCAGGGGCGCCCGGTCGCGTCGGTGCACGTGGTGGCGCCGACCAGCCGCTGGACCATCGACGAAGCCGTGCGCAAGCTGGCGCCCACGCTGCTGCTGTGCGCACGCTCGCTGACGAGTTCCGCACGCAGCATCGACTGACGCTCATACGGTTTCGGGCATCGCCGGGGCGGCGGCTGGCTTTATGCTTTGCAGGATCACAACGCAGCAGCAGTCCCCCACCATGACCGATTTCCGCCCCGCCTACGACCAGAACTTCGACCGCATCGGCACCGACCGCCTGCCAGAGCTGCTGCGCGCCATGCCCAAGGCCGAGCTGCACATGCACATCGAAGGCTCGCTCGAGCCCGAGCTCATCTTCGCGCTCGCGCAGCGCAACGGCGTGTCCATTCCCTACGCCAGCGTGGAAGAGCTGCGCCGCGCCTATGCCTTCACCAACCTGCAGAGCTTCCTGGACATCTACTACGCCGGCGCCAGCGTGCTGCTGAAGGAGCAGGACTTCTACGACATGGCCTGGGCCTACCTGGAGCGGGCCGCCGCCGACAACGTGGTGCACACCGAAATGTTCTTCGACCCGCAGACGCACACCGCGCGCGGCGTGCCGATGGAAACGGTGGTCAACGGCCTGCACCGCGCCTGCGTCGATGCCCAGGCCAAGCTGGGCGTGAGCGCGCTGCTCATCATGTGCTTCCTGCGCCACCTGAGCGAGGAAGAAGCCTTCGAGACGCTGGAGCAGGCGCTGCCGTATCGCGACAAGTTCGTCGGTGTCGGCCTGGACTCGAGCGAAGTGGGCCATCCGCCCGAGAAGTTCGCGCGCGTGTTCGCACGCTGCCGCGAGCTGGGCCTGCACCTCGTCGCGCATGCCGGCGAGGAAGGCCCGCCGGCCTACGTGTGGAGCGCGCTCGACGTGCTGAAGGTGGAGCGCGTCGACCACGGCGTGCAAAGCGCCAAGGACCCGGCGCTGATGCAGCGGCTCGCGCAGGACCGCATTCCGCTGACCGTGTGCCCGCTGTCGAACCTCAAGCTCTGCGTGTTCCCCGACCTTGCGCAGCACAACCTGGGCACGCTGCTGGACGCGGGGCTCGTGGCGACTGTCAATTCCGACGATCCGGCCTACTTCGGCGGCTACATGAACCAGAACTTCACGCAGACCTTCGAGGCCACGGGGCTCGGCGTGCGGCACGCCTGGCAGCTCGCGGCCAACAGCTTCGAGGGCAGCTTCATCGATGACGCGGCCAAGCGCGCCTACGTCGACCGGCTGAACGCGGTCTTCGCGGCGTTCTGATCCGGCGCGGCACCGGTCACGGGCCGGGGCACCAGGAGCGGCATCGCCACCAGCGCGCAGGCGCTCGCGGCCAGCCACACCAGCGGCCAGCCCTGCAGCGCCATCAGGTGCGGAATGGAGAAGGGCGTGACGAAGCACACCAGGAACACGCTGGTGTTGGCCATGCCCAGGGCCGTGCCCGCGCGCGCCGCGCCGGCCAGCGTGGCCAGTTCCGTGTAGGCCACGCCGTGCCAGGCCGAGACGCACACGCCGCTCGCGGCCAGCAGCACGACCAGCGCGACGCGCAGCGCCGATGAATCCGCGGCATGCGCACCGCCGAGCAGCACCAGCAGCGCCAGGCCGGCGAACAACAGTACGCTGAGGCCGCTGCAGGCGCGCAGGTAGGCCGGGCGATTGCGGCGGCGATCTGTCCAGCGGCCGCTCCACACGCGCATCACCATCGCGCCGATCTGCACGAACACCATGGTGGCGGTGATCGCCGCGAAGCTGGCATGGCCGAAGTCGTGCAGGAACACGGTGCCGAAGGAAAGCACCGCGAATTGCGGCGCGCAGAGGATGCCGATGCCCGCCACGATGCGCCACACGCGCGTGTCGCGCAGCGGACCGCTCCGGGGCGCGGGCGGCTCGGAAGCGCCCGGCTTGCCGCGCGGCGCAACGGGCGGCTCGTGCACCCAGGCCCAGTTCATCGCGGCGCTCAGCGCGCACAGCAGGGCCAGCAGACCGTACAGGGCGGCGAAGCCGAAATGCAGCGCCACGTAGGGCAGCACCAGCGCGCCGATGCCGCCGCCCAGCGGCACGGCGGTCTGCCGGATGCTCATCGCCAGCCCGCGCTCGCCGGCGCTGAACCATGTCATCACCGCGCGGCCGCTGGCGCCGTTCACGCTGCCGCCGAGCAGCCCGACCAGCAGCAGCCCGGCGCCGAGCCAGCCCAGGCCGGGCACATGGCCTCTGGCAGGCGCGGCCCACAGCGCCATCGCCACCAGCGCGAGGGCGGTGCTGCCCAGGCCCGTGAGCAGCACCGGGCGGTCGCCCCAGCGGTCGGTCAGCAGGCCCCAGGGCAGCTCGCTCACGGCGATGCCCAGCCCCATGAGGCCGAGCACCAGCCCGAGCGTGGCGTTGTCGAGCCGGTAGCCGGTGCGCATGAGCACCGCGGTCATCGGGATGCCGCTGAAAGCGACCGAGAAGGCCGCGTTGGCGGCCACGCCGGCGGCGAGCACTTTCCAGCGGTGGCGGGACGGGAATGCGGGGGAGGAGGAAGTCGTGGGGCTCATGTTGCGGTGCAGTGTCCGCTGTTGCCAAGGTTTTGAAAATCAGAAAATACTTGGCTTATCGTCCCAAAAAACAGGATGATTGAAATCGCAGGAAAAAAGGAAAACCCATGGCCCAGGTGATGTTCGATCTCGACGTGCTGCGCAGCTTCTCCACCGGCGTCGCGCTCGGCAGCTACGCACGCGCGGCCGAGAAGCTGGGGCGCTCGACCTCGGCCGTGAGCGCCCAGCTCAAGAAGCTGGAGGCGCAGGCGGGCACCGTGCTTTTCCGCAAGGTGGGGCGCGGGCTCGAGCTCACCGATGCCGGCGAGACGCTGCTCGCTTATGCCCACCGCATGCTCGAGCTCAACGACGAAGCCAGCGCCGCCATGCGCGGCGTCGACCTGCAGGGCGCGGTGCGGCTGGGCCTGCAGGAAGACTTCGGCGAGACGCTGCTGCCCGCCGTGCTGGGACGCTTCGCGCGGGCCCATCCCAAGGTGCGCATCGAGGCCTGCGTGGCTCGCAGCGCCGACCTGCGCGAGCGGCTCGAACTCGGCCAGCTCGACCTGGCGCTGGCGTGGGACGCGGGCGACCAGCCCCTGTCGCCCTATGCCGAGCGCGTGGCGCGGCTGCCGCTGCTGTGGATCGGCCCCAAGTCGCCCGACAGGATCGACGCCGCCTGGTGGACCGAGCGCGAGCGCCGCGGCCCGGGCGCGCGCAAGAGCCGGGAGCCGTTGCCGCTGATCATGCTCGACGCGCCGTGCCCGTTGCGCGAGATCGTCATCGCCGCGCTGGACCGCGCTGGCGTGCCGTGGCGCCGCGCGTTCGCCAGTGCCAGCCTGTCGGCGCTGTGGGCTGCCGCTTCGGCCGGGCTGGGCCTCACGGTGCGCACCCCGTTCGGGCTGCCGGCGCATGTGCGCACCATCGACCGGGCGGTGCTGTCGCTGCCGGCACTGCCGCAGATATCGCTGGTGCTCTACCGCGCGCAGGCCCGGGCCGAGGCCCCGGCGAGCCGGCTCGCTTCGCTGCTGCTCGAGGCGGTGCGCCAGCATGTGCAGACCGATGCATCGTCCGCCGCGCACTGAAGGACTGCCGCCGGCGGCTGGGCACAATGCCTCGCCGGGCCGCCGTGGCAATGCGTGAGAATCCGCCGCTGGAGACAAACCAGAAGTGAGACGGCATGGCCTCGCAGAATTTCTTGCACCTGTGGGATGACAGGTTCCTCTACATCACGCCCGCCATCCAGTCGGGCCTCACGGCCCGCTCTTCGGCCACGCTGCTGGCGTCGGTCAGCGGTCATCCCTTCACGCTGGAAGCGGTAGACGGCACGCGCACGCGCTGCACCGCCGCGCTGGTCGCGCCGCACGTCGCGCGCCGGCTCGACGTCGACGGCTGCGGGCTGCTGTCGCTCAACCTCGACCCCGCTTCCAGCGCCTACCGCATGCTTGCCAAGGGCATGGGAGGCCACGGCATCGTGCCGATCGACGCACGCCGCTTCGGCCGCCTGCGCGACGACTTCGACCCCGCCCAGCGCGGCGAGCTATGCAAGGAACGGCTGCAGGCGCTCAGCGTGAAGCTGGTCGAGGCCATCACTGAATTTCCCGAGATCGGGGTGACCATCGATCGCCGCATCGACCGCGTGCTGCAGGCCATCCGGGCGCATGCCGGGAAGATCCAGCTGCGCGAGCTTTCGGCCGTGGCCTGCCTGTCGCCCGACCGCCTCACGCACCTGTTCGCCGAGCAGGTGGGCGTGTCGGTCAAGCGCTATGCGCTGTGGACCAAGGTGCGTCGCACGGTGCAGCAATTCACCGCGCAGCGGCCGCTGACCGACGTGGCGCTGGTCAGCGGCTTCACCGACGCGGCCCACATGAGCCGAACCTTCCAGCGCTACTTCGGCCTGCCGCCGTCGTTCCTGGCGAGCCAGGTGAGGGTGACGGCGGACGAGCAGGCGTCGCACGCCTGGGGGCATTAGCGAACGCAGACAAGGGTGCGCTGGGCATCGCGCCGCGCGTGCGGAACGCCAGTGAAGCTTGGCGGCTAAAAGCGCTTGGCGTGCTGGTAGCCGACCCGCTGAACTGGCGTCAATGCGCCCAAGCTCGGCCATGCCAGCAGAACGCCTTGCCCTTCCAGCGTGCGCTGGAAGTCTCCGAGCAAGTCTTTGTCGGCGCGTACTGCGCGCAGGGGTTGCTTGCGTGCGAGTGAGAACGCGGCCAGCGTGCCGGCTGCTTCACCGATGCTCCATTCCGTTGCGTGCTCGCGGTACGCGCCGTTGGTGATGCGTGTGGTTCCCAGGTTCTTGCAGGCCGGTAGCAGGTTCTCGACGCGCACCGGCAAAAGAGCGCCGAGCGGGATCTGGAATGGAAAGGAGTCGATGTCGACCGTGTTGCGGCCACGCGTGCTGGGGTGCAGATCGATGCGATAGGCCCCAATGCCAACGCTGTCGGCAAAGCGCTCGGCACCGGATGTCCCCGGTCGCGCCTCTACACCGATGTGTTGTTCCAGCACGGTGAACTCGGCTTGGATGCGGCGCCCCTCGCGATAGTAGGCCTGCTTTGCCAATCCATCGAGCGTGCCCAGAACGTCGCCGCGCAGTCTCAGGCCGCGGTAGCCGTAGCCTCGGTCGTGGCGCGGTGCAGCGGTCTGCATCCAGTAGAAGAATGCGAGGCTGAACTGACGCGCTTCGGCAAGGGCCAACGCTTGTGCTTCGGCGGACACGCCAACGACTGGCTTTTCCCAATAGTCCATCTGGGGCCAGTTGGCCAGCGTGATGTCGCTGGCGTAGCTGCCTGGTAGAAAGTTCTGTCGATAGGCGATGCGCCGCGCATGCCACAGGTCGTAGAGAGAGTCAGTATCGGTCGGTCCGACGAACAGCGGGCGTTCGCGCGGTTGGTGCGTGACGAAGTCGCTCAGCGTCCAGCTCAACTGCGGGCCGGGCCAGCAGTCGAGTTGCAGTGTCTTGAGACGGTCGTAGTCGGCTGGCTTGTCGATCGTGTGCTCCTCGTCGGGCAGGTAGTCCGCGGCCAGGCACCATGTGATGGCCTGTTGATCGAAGGGATCCGCTTCGGGCAGCGCGTGCAATTCGTTCGTCTGCGACTGGGCCTCAGCGCCGAACACGTGCTCGACACTGGCCATTTCGAGCAGGTCGCCGATCTCCGTGGCGTCGATGAATATCGGTGCAGTCAGTACGAGCTCTCTATCGTCATTCAGGCTGCGTAGATGCACCGCGCGGATGCGGTCTCCGTCGGACTCCGCCTTCACCGTGCGATGCTTGCGAAGCACTGTCACTCGTCCAGCCGAAACGTGCGGTGCCAGCAACTCGTCGATTGCCTTCACCGCGACCCACGGTTCGTGGCACAGCGAACTGACGTTGCCTTGACCCGGGTTGAGCCGAACGCGCGCACGCGCTGTGTCCGTCAGCGGCATGTTTCGCCGGTAGTAGTTGCGGATCGTTTCGCGAAACGTGGCATAGCTCTGCGAAGCCGTCAGGTACTCGATCCAGGGATATTCGTCGGGGGGCACGGCTTGCGAAGTCAACTGGCCGCCGAGCCAATCGAGCTCCTCCACCAGGATGACCTTCGCTCCCAGCCGCGCCGCTGCCAGCGTGGCGGAGACGCCGCCCAGGCCGCCGCCGATGATGACGACATCGGCGGTGCGTTCGTTCGATTTCATGGCGCGGCTTACTCTGCCTTGATGCCAAGCTTGCGAATCGCGTCACCGTAGCGCTGCGTTTCGCTGGCGATCAGCTTGCCGAAGTCGGCGGGACTACCGGGGGCCGCCTCCACGCCGATGTTCTGGAGTTTGCCCTTCGTTTCCGGATCGCTCAGCACCGCGTTGATTTCCTTGTTCAGCCGCGCGACCACTGCAGCAGGCGTGCCAGCCGGCGCGAGAACCCCGAACCAGCCGGTCACCTCGAACCCGGTCATGCCTTGCTCCGCGACCGTGGGGACATCGGGCAGCACGCTCGAGCGTGTTTTCGTAGTCACCGCGAGGGGACGCAGCTTGCCCGCCTTGATGTGTGGCAGCGCGCTCGACGGAATGTCGAAGCCGAGGTCGACCTCGCCGGACAGAAGCGCAGTCAGCGCCGGGCCGGATCCCTTGTACGGCACCATGACCATGTCGACCTTCGCTTCGTTCTTCAGGAACTCGGCTGCCAGGCTCGTGGTCGTCGCGCCGCCGCCGCCTGCGGCGTAGTTGAGCTTGCCAGGGCTTTTGCGGGCCGCATCGATCACGTCTTTCAATTGTCTGTAGGGCGCTGATGCCGGTGCCACGATCACGACGGGGGATGCGCCGACCTTGGCGACCGGCTCGAAGCTTTTCTGCGTGTCGTAGCTCAGCTTGGGGTAAAGCGCGGCGCTGCCCGCGTGCCCGCTGGTCACCATCAGCAGTGTGTAGCCATCCGGCTTCGACGCGGCGACTGCTGCCGTCGCGATGGTGGCACCCGCCCCTGGCTTGTTGTCGACGACGACAGGCTGGCCGAGCGAGGTGCCGAGCTTCTGCGCCAATAGGCGCGCGAGGCTGTCGGCCGAGCCGCCGGGCGCAAACCCGACGACCAGGGACACCGGCTTGGTGGGATAAGTCTGCGCCTGTGCGGTGCACAGGGCCAGTGCAGCTCCTCCAGCAGCGAGGAGGCTTTTCAACAAGGGGCGAACGGTGGCGGTCATGGCATGTCTCTTTTCGGTCTGGGGGAATGACACGGATGCTAGGGACGCCCCTCTGGCCGGGCCAATACCAAGAGCGCCGCAGGCTATAACATGGTGTTCTGATTAGGGGTTTCCACCGAACAACTTGTAGTAGGTCTCAGCGTGAATCTGCGACAGATCGAAGTCTTCCGGGCCGTCATGACAACCGGCTCGACGACCAACGCGGCGAAGCTGCTGCATGTGTCCCAGCCGGGGGTCAGCCGGCTCATCCGTCACCTCGAGATCCAATTGGGGGTCACGCTGTTTGAACGGCGCAATGCGCGCCTCATTGCGACTCCGGAGGCCCACACCTTGCAAGCTGAAGTCGACAAGGTGTATCGCGGCGTGCAGCATGTCCAGAACGTGGCCGCACACCTGCGCTTCGGCGACCACGCCACGCTTCGCGTGTTGTCGAGCGCCAACACCGCCCTGCAACTCGTGCCAGGCGCCACCGCGAAGCTGCTGCAACGCTTCTCCCACTCCAAGGTGTTCTTCGAGTCGCTCCCTACGCGCGAGATTGTTCAGACGCTGGTCGCCGAGGAGGCGGATGTCGCGGTTTCCAGTGCGCCGCTGGACCACCCGGCGCTCGATGTGCGGGAGATCGGGCGGTGGACGCTGCAGTGCGTCGTGCCCAAGGGCCACGCGTTGCTGGCGGGAAAATTCGATCTGGCCACAGCGCTGCGGCAGCGTCTTGTCATCTACAGCCCGGAAGCACCGCAGAGCCGCATCATCGATGCCTGGCTCGAGAAGTTCGGCATCGCACGACAGGTGGCGGTGGAAGTGCGATCGGGCTATGCCGCCTGTGCCATGGCGGCCAGCGGGGCGGGCGTCGCGTTCGTCGACAACCTGTCTGCGCGCGCGCATCGTTCGGAAGATCTTGCGCTGATCGAGATTCCGGATGCGCCGCGGTTTGCGATCTACAGCGTGACCAACGTCAACCGGCCACCGTCCCAGTTGGGTCAGACATTTCTTGAGCTGGTGGCCAGCGAGCTGGCACGCTTTTCATAGCGTCGCTTGTGGCGTTTGAAGGGCTAACCGTTTTTTTGGGATTCCATTTCCCGGCAGCAATTTTTACAATCGGTTGCGTTCCGTTTCACCTGCGCGGCGCCAAGGCGCGTCTTCGTCCATTCATCGCCTCTGCCCATGTCTTCGTCCACACTCGCCTACCACCGCATCTTTCGCAATGCCCGTCTCGCCGCAGCGCTGGCCGGGTCTCTCGCATTGTTCGCCTGCGGCGGAGGTGGAGGCGGCTCGGGCAACGCGGCCAACCTCTTTCCCGCCGCGCAGCAGCCCGCCGCGCCTGCGCCCTCCGGCACATCCGGCGAATCCACGGTGCTGATGCGCGTCAAGCCGGAGGCGGGCGGCGTCAACTGCACCTTGGGCGGCGCACGCGTCGAGGCGGGCCTGGACGCGGACAGCAATCGCGTGCTCGCTGACAGCGAAGTCACGTCCACGCAGTACATCTGCAACGCCACCGCCGGGGTGGATGGCCTCAGCACGCTGGTGCGCATGCGGGCCGAACCCCCCGGAAGCCACTGCGCGCAGGGCGGCTCGCAGGTGCTGGCCGGCAAGGACCTGAACCGCAATGACGTGCTCGAGGACGCGGAGGTGACCAGTTCGGCCTACGTCTGCGGCGGCGCGCCGGGTGCGACGGGCGCTGCGGGGTCGAGTGGCCGCGACAGCCTGCTCGCATTCGCCGCCGAAGCACCGGGCGGCACCTGCGCCTATGGCGGTCAACGCGTGCAGTCCGGGCTGGACCTGAACGCCAACGGCGTGCTCGACGCCGCAGAGGTCACGGCCACGGCCTTCGTGTGCGCGGCCGCGCCGGCCGACACGCGCTGGGTCAACGTCACGGCCTCTAGTTTCCAGACCGAGTCGAACACCGGCTATCAGGCGAATTCGACCACCGGCGTCACGCTCACCCTGCCCGCCGCGCCCACGGTGGGCGATTGGATCAAGGTGGTGGGGGTGGGCA
>NZ_JBXASW010000021.1:0-82820 GCF_058809745.1 Variovorax sp. MPBD4-3 | reverse complement strand
GATGAGGCAAAACTCATAAAAAAGAAATTGAAGTGAACTTCACTTCTATTCTCATGAGCGTTTTTAAGTCTTGCGACTTGTTCCGAAGAACTTACGCAATTACCTTCAAACGCCCACGCTTATCGGCTGTAAATTTTTAACGATCACCGAAGCAACTCATCGTCTACTTCGTCTTGCTCGCTGCGATCAGCGAAGCCTTGTAGTCTAACACGATTTTTTAAGTATCGTCAAACTTTTTTCGCTTTCTTCAAACTTCCCAGCAGTCGGCAACTTCCGTCACCAGCCGCTGAATCGCTTCAGCGAAGCCTTCGATTATGCACCGACTTTTCTGTCAGCGTCAACTTCGAAGGAAGTTTTTTTATCGGCCGACTTGATGAAACCCCTGAGAGCACCAGCCGTCTGCCGAGCCTTCGATCATACAACGGATTTTCAGGATTTCTGAAACAACTTGAGCACGCTAGAAAAATCCAGTGCGCCGTGCCCTGCCAGGCTATGCGCCGCGTACACGCTGCGCGCCAAGCCACCCAGCGGCGTAGAGGCACGAACAGCCGCCGCGTTCTCTTGGGCCAGCCCCAGATCCTTGAGCATCAGATCGGTCCCGAAGCCACCTGCGTAGTTCTTCGAAGCCGGCGACGTCTCCATCACCCCCGGCATGGGGTTGTACTTCTCGAGCGCCCAATTGCCACCGGAGCTGCGGCGCATGATTTCGGACAGCACCTTCGGATCAAGCCCGTTGGCAACGCCGAGCGCAAGCGCTTCCGATGTGCCGATCATCAAGATGCCAAGCAGCATGTTGTTGCAGATCTTGGCGGTCTGCCCTGCACCGGCAGCGCCGGCATGAAAGATGTTCGCCCCCATCTTCTCGAGCACCGGGCGCGCACGCTCCAGGTCCTTGGTCTCGCCGCCGACCATGAAGGTCAGCGTCCCGGCAATCGCACCGCCCGTGCCACCCGACACAGGTGCGTCGATCATCGCTACGCCTTTGGCTGCCGCAGCTTCAGCCACCTTGCGCGATGTCGCGGCGGCAATGGTGCTGCTGTCGATCACCAGCGTGCCGGCCTTGATGCTCTCGAGCAGCCCAGGCTTGCCCGCCCCGCCAAGGAACAAGCCTTCGACATGCGCGCTCGCCGGCAGCATGCTGATGACGACCTCCGCGTCGGCCACCGTCTCGGCTGCCGAAGAGGCAATCGGCAACCCTTCAGCGCCGAACTTCTTGCAGGCTTCGGCCGAGAGATCGAAAGCGCTGAGCGTATGGCCGGCCTTGAGCAGGTTCATGGCCATCGGGCCGCCCATGTTGCCGAGGCCGATGAAAGCGATCTTCATGTGTCTTGTCTCCGTTGTTCTATATATGTATGGATGGGGCCGGCTCAGACCAGCGATGCCAGCTCGGCCGGCATCTCGCCGCGCGGGCGCAGATGGTCTTCGACGAAGGCAGGCGTGATTTCTTCGAGCGTGGCCGGGCTCCAGCGCGGATTGCGGTCCTTGTCGACCAGCACTGCCCGGATACCTTCCGCAAAGTCCTTGTGCGCGCAGAAACCCAGCGACGCCCAGTATTCGAGCCGGAACACCTCGGCCAGCGACATGCGCGGCACGCGCTGCCACAGTTCGAAGCTCAGGGCCGCGGAGCTTGGCGCGCCCTTGGCAAAGGTCTTGGCGGCGGTCTGCAGCCAGGCGTCGTCGCTCTGCAGATCGCGCAGGCGCTTGGCGATGTCGACCAGGTCTTCACCGGCCATCAGCGCGTTGATGGTGTCGTAGTGCTCGCGCACCTTAGACGCCGGCATCTCCGCGCCCTCGCCCGCCCTGGCAAGAATGCGCGACAGCGTTGCGCGATCGGCCTTGCCTTCGCCCGCCCACCGGGTGGAAGCGATGGCTTCGATCACATCGCCCTTGCGCTCCTGCGGAACCAGCACGTCGGCCAGCCCGCAGAAGATGGTGTCGGCCGCGTTGATGTTCGCGGCCGTGAGCGCCAGGAAGAGCCCCGTGCGTCCCGGCGTGCGGCGCAGGAACCAGCTGCCGCCCACGTCGGGATACAGGCCGATGTTGATCTCGGGCATGGCGATGCGGCTTTGCAGCGTCATCACACGGTGCGACGCGCCGGCCAGCAAGCCGACGCCGCCGCCCATCACGATGCCGTGGCCCCAGCACAGGAAGGGCTTGGGGAATGTGTGGATCAGATAGTCGAGCTCGTACTCTTCACGGAAGAAGTCTTCGGCATAGGTGTTGCGCGCGGGGCCGCAGTCCAGCAGCGTCTGATAGAGCTGGCGCAGGTCGCCGCCGGCGCAGAACGCCTTTTCGCCAGCAGCCTGAAGCAGCACGCCGACGATGCCGTCATCCCGCGCCCATTCGCGCAGCCTGGGCGTCAGCAGGCGCACCATGTCCACGGACAGCGCATTGAGCGACGCCGGCGCATTGAGCGTGGCCACGGCAAAGCGCTGGCCGCCGGCGGTCTTGATTTCGTCGAAGAGAACTACGTTGTCGGTCATTGTTTTTTCAGGTTTCGGATACGGCACGCTCAGCGGATATCGCTGTCGCCCTCCAGCAATTTTCGCGCAACGATCACGCGCATGATCTCGTTGGTGCCTTCGAGGATCTGGTGCACGCGCGCGTCGCGCACCAGGCGCTCGAGCGGAAATTCGCTCAGGTAGCCGTAGCCGCCGTGCAGTTGCAGCGCGTCGTTGCAGACGTTGAACCCGGCATCTGTCGCAAAGCGCTTCGCCATCGCGCAATAGGTGCTCGCGTCGGCATGGCCCGCGTCGAGCTTCGATGCCGCCAGCCGAACCATCTGGCGCGCCGCGACCAGTTCCGTCGCCATGTCGGCGAGCTTGAACTGCAGCGCCTGGAAGCTCGCGAGCGGCTTGCCGAACTGCTGGCGCTCGTGCAGATAGCGCCGCGCCGCGTCGAGCGCTCCCTGCGCCGCCCCCACCGAGCAAGTCGCGATGTTGATGCGCCCGCCGTCCAGCCCCTTCATGGCAATGCGAAAGCCTTCGCCTTCCTTGCCCAGCAGGTTCTGCGCCGGGATGCGCACGTTGTCGAAATTGATGGTGCGCGTGGGCTGGCTGTTCCAGCCCATCTTGTGCTCCTTCTTGCCGTAGCTGATGCCGGGCGCATCGGCCGGCACCGCAAAGGCCGAGATGCCGCTCGCGCCCGCGCCGCCCGTGCGCGCCATCAGCACCAGCACGTGGGTCGACCCCGCGCCGGAGATGAAGGCCTTGCCGCCGTTGATGACGTATTCGGCGCCCTGCAATTCCGCGCGCGTCTTGAGCGAACCCGCATCCGACCCGGCGCCCGGCTCGGTGAGGCAGTAGGACGCCAACTTGCGCCCGGTCGTCAGCTCTTCGCCCCAGTGCTTCGCGACCTCGTCGGTAGCCCAGGTGCCGAGCATCCACGTCGCCATGTTGTGGATGGTGATGAAAGCCGTGGTCGACGGGTCGACCGCGGCCATCTCCTCGAACACCAGCGCCGCATCGAGCCGCGGCAGGCCGAGGCCGCCGATGCGCTCGGGCGCATACAAACCGCAGAAGCCCAGTTCGCCAGCCTTGGCGATGGCCTCCTTCGGAAAGATGGATTGCGCGTCCCACTGCGCCGCATGCGGCGCGAACTCGGCCTGTGCAAAGTCGCGCGCAGTCTGCGCAAAGGCGTTCTGTTCTTCGGACAGTTCGAAATTCATTGTTCGCGACCCTTCCAGCGGTCCAGTTCGGCGGTCCGTTTGCGGGTCGATTTCTCCAGGCATGCGTTGAACACCAACGGCCAGATGGAGCCACCTTCGCTCGCCTTTGCGGCACGCTTGCAAGCGGGATCGCGCCCCTTGAGCCACGTCCGCTGCTCGTTGCGCAGCGCGACGCGCAGCTGCGGCGAGAGCGTCTTCATCACCTCGCCGTAGCGGATGTTGAGCGCGGCATCGGCCGCACGAAAGTCGCGCACCGCGCAGTCGTTCATCTGCTGCTGGTTTCCGTTCGGGTTGCAGTCGAGCGGCTCGTCCTGGCCGGCCGCCTGCGCCCCGCCCGAGAGCAGCAATGCGACCGCCGCCACCGCGCCCCAGGCCGCGACGCGAAGCCTGTGCCTCATTTGAGGCTGATGGTGGTGTTGACGCCGTGCGAGACGGTGCTGTCGTCGAACCAGCGTGCCGTCACGGTCTTGGTCTGCGTGTAGAACATGATGACCTGCTTGCCGTACGGACCCAGGTCGCCGAGCTTGGAGGCGCGCGAACCGGTGAACGAGAACATCGGCACCGGCACCGGGATCGGCACGTTGATGCCGACCTGGCCCACGTCGATGTCTTCCTGGAAGCGGCGTGCCGCGGCGCCCGACTGCGTGAAGATCGCCGTGCCGTTGCCGTTCGGGTTGCTGTTGATCAGGTCGATGGCCTCGTCGATGGACTCGGCATCGGCAATGCACAGCACCGGGCCGAAGATTTCCTGGTCATAGATCGTCATGCCCGGCTTCACGCCGGTGAAGATCGTCGGGCCCACGAAATTGCCCTTCTCATAGCCCGGCACGGTGGGCTTGCGGCCGTCGAGCACCAGCTTGGCGCCGTCGGCCTCGCCGCGTTCGATCAGGCTGTTCACGCGGTCGTAGGCGGCGCACGAGACCAGCGGCCCCACGTCCACGCCCTTCTCGGTGCCGGCGCCGATCTTCAGCGTCTTCGCCTTCTCGATGAGTTCGGGCACCCAGTTGCGCGCCTCGCCCACCAGCACCGCCACCGACACGGCCATGCAGCGCTGGCCCGCGGCACCGAAGCTCGCGCCGGCCAGTGCATTGAGCGTCTGCTCCTTGTTGGCGTCGGGCATGACGATGGCGTGGTTCTTCGCGCCCATCATGCATTGCGCGCGCTTGCCGGCCAGCGTGGCGCGGTTGTAGACGTGCGTGCCGACCTTGGTCGAGCCGACGAAGCTGATCGCCTTGATGTCCTTGTGGTCGCAGATGCCGTTGACGATGGCTTCGCCGCCGTGCACCACGTTCAGCACGCCGGGCGGAATGCCGGCTTCGAGCGCCAGTTCGCACAGGCGCATGGTGACCATGGGGTCCTGCTCGGAGGGCTTCAGCACGAAGGTGTTGCCGGTGACGATGGCCATGGGGAACATCCACAGCGGAATCATGGCCGGGAAGTTGAACGGCGTGATGCCGGCGCACACGCCCAGCGGCTGCAGCAGCGTGTAGGTGTCGACACCGTTGGCCACGTTGTTGGCCAGTTCGCCGAGCTGCAGGTTGCCGATGTTCGATGCGTGCTCCACCACCTCGAGGCCGCGGAACACGTCGCCCTCGGCGTCGGGCAGCGTCTTGCCCTGTTCGGCGGTGAGGATGGCGGCCAGCTCGCCCATGTTCTCGCGGATGAGCTGCTGCAGCTTCAGGAAGATGCGGGCACGCGTGCCGATGGGGGTCTTGCGCCAGGTCTTGAATGCTTCCTTGGCGGAGGCCACTGCGGCGTCCAGTTCGGCCGGGGTCGCGAAGGGCACGCGGGCCAGCACCTGCTGCGTGGCCGGGTTGACGACGTCGCGCCATTCGGTGGTCTTGGATTCGACCAGCTTGCCGCCAATGAGCAGCTTGACGGTGGCGACCTGGGTCGACGGGGTGGTGGTGGCGTCCATGGGGGTTTTGTCTCCTGTGATCCTGTGAATTCGGTGCCGGCCCGGCCGGTGCAGAGCAACATCCTAGCTTTGCAGATTTGCCATGACAATAGACAAAAATGCGCCAAGGCTTTGCAAATTTGCAGAGCATCAACCCGAGGGCAAGCAAGCAGATGGATTGGGACAACCTTCGCTACTTCCTGGAACTCGCCCGCTCGGGCACGCTCATGAGCGCCGCGCGCCGGCTCGAGGTCGACCACACCACGGTGGCGCGCCGCATCCAGGCGCTGGAGAAAGAGGTCGGCGCCCCGCTTTTCTCGCGTGAAGCGGGCGGCCACCGGCTCACCGAGGCAGGCCGGCGGCTGCAGCCTCAGGTCGAGGCAATGGAAAGCGCCTTCCAGGCCGTGGAAAGCACCGCGCCTGCCTCGCAGGAAGGCCTGTCGGGCCTGGTGCGCATCGGCGCCACGGAGGGCTTCGGCACCGTGGTGCTGGCGCCGCGCCTGGCCCTGTTCGCGGTGCAGCACCCGCGCCTGACCATCGATCTGCTGGCCATGCCGCGGCTGGTGCACCTGTCGCGGCGCGAGGCCGACATCGTGATCTCGCTCGAACGACCGGCGCGCGGCCCGGTGGTCGTCACCAAGCTCACCGACTACACGCTGCGGCTCTACGCATCGAAGCAGTACCTGTCGGCGCACAAGCCGATCAAGTCACGCGAAGACCTGCGCGGCCATACCTTCATCAGCTACGTGGACGACCTGCTGTTCAGCAAGGAGCTGCAATACCTCGACGAGCTCCACCGCCCCGACAGCTTCGCGCTGCGCAGCACCAGCGTGCTCGCGCAGCACAGCGCGGTGGCGGCGGGCGCGGGCATTGCGGTGCTGCCGGCCTTCATCGCCGAGAAAGACGGCGCGCTGCAGCCCGTGCTGCCCGGGCAGGCGAACTTCACGCGGACCTTCTGGATGTCGATGCCTGCGGAAACCAAGCACCTCGTGCGAATGCAGGCGACCTGGGAATTCCTGCGGCAGACCGCCGAGGCGCACCGGGCCCAATTGCTGCTGGACAGTCCGCCCGGCACCGCAGCCTGACGGCCCGGGTTGTGCCATGCTGGCGGCTCCCCGCAGTGAGCAACAAGGAGACCGGAATGCCTCGCCACCGCCCCGCCCGCCTGACCCACATCGCCGGCATCGGCGTCGACCGCATGGGCGCCATTGCCGATGACGCCGACGGCCCGCCGTTCCTTCGACTGGAGAACCTCGACGTCGACATCCCGCCCGACCCCGAGGCCGTCGCGCGCACGGTGCGCGCCGCCTCCGAAGACTCGGACAACAGCTACCTGCCCTTCGTCGGCCAGTCGCGGTTGCGCGACGTGGCGGCCCGGCACGTGTCGGCGCTGTCGGGCGTGGCGTACAGCGGCGCGCGCAACTGCGTGATCTCGGCCGGCGGGCTGTCGGGCATCCTCAATGCGCTGCTCGCCACCGTCGAGGTCGGCGACGAAGTGCTGGTGACCGATCCGACCTACGCCGGGCTGCTCAACCGCATCCGCCTCGCCGGCGGCACCCCGAAGTACGCGCCCTTTCGCTTCACCCCCGGCGGCGAATGGAAGCTGGACCGCGACGCGCTCCAGGCCGCCATCGGCCCGCGCGTGCGGGTGATGTTGCTGATGTCTCCGTCGATGCCCACCGGCGGCTGCTTCGACGAGGAAGACTGGCGCGCCATCGCCGACCTGTGCGTGCGGCACGACCTGACGCTGATCCTCGACACGGCCATGGAACGGCTGCTGTACGACGGCCGCCAGCTGATCCACCCCGCGGGCCTGCCGGGCATGGCCGAGCGCACCATCACCGTCGGCTCGTCGGCCAAGGAACTGCGCATGATCGGCTGGCGCGTGGGCTGGACCGTGGCGCCCGAGAGCTACATGCCCGACCTCGTGGCCGTGTCGCTCGCGAACGTGGTGGTGCCGGTGGGCATCGCGCAGGACGCGGTGGCGACGGCGCTGGAGCAATCGCCTCGCACGCTTGCGCCGTATGTGAGCGAACTGGAACGCCGGCGCGACACGGTGCTCGACGAACTCAAGGGGCTGCCGGTGGGCGTGCCGGCCGGCGGCTGGTCGCTGCTGCTGCGTGCGAGCGACTTCGGCATCGACGGGCAGACGCTGTCCGAGCGGCTGTTGAAGTCGCGCGTCTGCGCCACCGCGATGCAGGGCTGGGGCGAGATGCATGGCGCGCAGTACCTGCGCTTCGTCTTCTCCAACGAACCCGTGGAGCGGTTGCGCGGACTGGGCGACAAGGTCCGCGCCGCGCTGGGCGCCTGACGGCTCAGGAGAACAGGCGCTTCCAGAGGCTCTTGCCCGCAGCAGCCGGTTCGGCAGCAGCTGTAGCAACTGCGGCGGCTTCGGATTTTTCGAGCAGTTCCATCAGCCCCGGCACGCGCGGCTTCTTGAGCCGGCGCGCGTAGACGAGGTAGCTTTCCTCCTCGTCCCCGGTATAGAACAGCGGCGGCATCGGCAGCGACGGCATCGAGCCCAGCAGCACGCGCAACGCTTCGAGCTGGTTCATGCGGATGGCGCTGGTGATGGCGGTTTCGCCCAACGACGGAACGATCTCGTTGGCGCCTGCGAGCCCTTCGCCGAGCAGCGACCGGATGAGAGACGAGTCGCCTGCCACGGCCGCCGCGCCCAGCGCATCGAGGGCAGCCAGCTTCTCCGGCGACAGGCTGGCCTTGTAGGCATCGCTGCGCTTGTCGTTCTCGTCGCGCGCATCGCCGCCGGCCATCGTCAGGAAGTCGGTCACCAGTGCCACGGGTTCGCCGGCCGCATCGAGCGCCCAGAAACTCGGGTAGCTGCCGTCGCCCCAGCCCGAGCTGAAGATCACGATGTTGTTTGCGGTGCCTGGCCCCTGCGGGTAGTGGTTGGCGATGTCGGCCGAGCCCAGTTCCTCCGCGAGCACGTCGTCGTAATAGTTGAAATGGACAGATTTTTCGGACTCGCGCGCCTCGCGCTCGGCCATGGCCTTTGCCGCATCGGCATCCATGAAGCAGCCCACGCCGGCATCGACGGGGTAGCCGAAGAACTCGTCGTCTCCGAGCGCATCCTGCGATTGCCCTTCGAGGAGCGCCGGTTCCCAGCGCAGATCGGATACCCGGTGCCCGCCGCGTTCGCCCAGCCAGAGCACCGCCAGCGCATGGCGGCCCTTGTCGTGCAGCACCTCGACGGGAAATGCGCCGCGCCGGTTCACGCCGCGCACGAAGGCTGCGCGCTCGGGCTGCACCAGGGGGTCACAGGCCACGATCCGGCCGCTCGTGATGTTCAGCAAGCCGCAGGGCTGACGATGCAGATGACGCGCGCCGAGCGCGTCGTCGTCGAGGAAAACGGATTGAAGGTTGTCGATATCGAGATAGGCCATGCAACCAGTTTCGCACTCATTGCATGACGGGCGGCCAGCGCGCCGCATGGCTGCCCGGTGGCATCGAGGGACGCGGCCACGCGGCGGGCGTTCGCTGAAGCATCGCGCCATGGCGCAACGCCGCCAGCTCACCAAAGCCCGAGGCGGTGGTCTCGACGTAGGGCGCAAGGCCGGGCTTGGCGATGGAAAGCCCGCCCGGCACGCGCCCCAGGCCGCGCAGCCAATGCCCCGTGTGCGCCAGCGACACCCGCACCTGCCAGCTGCCGCCTTCGCGCTGTTGCCGCCACAGCGCCGCGGCGGCGCCGAAAGCGATCAGGTAGCCGGTGGCCTCGTCGAGGATCTGCATGGGCAGCGGCTTGGGCTTGCCGTCCCCGGCGGCCTCGCCTTCGGCGTGGTTGAAGCCCATGGCCGTCTGCACCAGCGAATCGAAACCCCGTCGGCTCGCCCACGGGCCCTGCGTGCCGTAGGCGCTCAGCGACACGCACACGATGCCCGGTCGCTGCTCTGCCAGCGCCGCCGGTCCGAATCCCAGGGCTTCGAGCCCGCCCGGCCGATAGCCCTGCACGAACACGTGCGCGTCGGCAACCAGCCGTTGCAGCGCCGCCCGGCCCTCTTCGGTCCGCAGGTCGGCATGTGCCGACAGCTTGCCGCGGCTCGTGTCCGCGATCGCCGAGATGTTGGGCAAATGCGATGAATTCACGAGCATCACATCGGCGCCGTAGGCCGCGAGCGCGCGTCCGCCCACCGGTCCGGCCAGCACGCGCGTGAGGTCGAGCACGCGCAGGCCCGACAGCGGCCGTTCGTCTTCGCGCAGCGGCGGCAGCACGAGCGGCGGCGAGTCGCCGATGCGCTCGATGGTGAACAGAGGCTGCGCCGCGACGGCCTGCCCTTGCGGCGTGGCGTCCCATTCGTCGAAGCGCCGCAGTGCCGTCGCCACCAGCCCTGCCGCTGCAGCCGCGTCCTCGAAATCGCGGGCACGCCATGTGGCCATGGCAGCCTCCGCATCGGAGCGCGTGGCCGTGGCCGGATCGAGCTTCATCAGCCGCAGCGCGCCGTCGCGGTGATGCGCGAAGTTCGCGTGCACGCGCACCCATCCGTCGGCGCAGCAATAGAGCCCCGAGAACGCATCCCACTGATCCGGCACCTGCCCGTCGAGGCTGAACCAGCCGATTCACTCCAGCGCCGCGTGCAGCATGTCGACACCCACCTGCTGCCGCCCGGTGCCGCGCAAGTGCCCCAGTTCGCAGGCGGCCAGCGCCGCCGCTGCCATGGTGCTCTGCGCCGCGGTGCCGACCGCGAAGGACGACGGCAGCACCGGGTCGGCGCCGGTGAGCCGCGCAAACGACAGGGCTTCCTCGGGCAGGCCCGCGTGCCGCCAGATGCCGGCCAGGACTTCGCTCGCATTCATTTCGGTTCTCCAAGGCAAAAAGGCAGGGCCTGCTTCCGCTGCCCTGCCCTCTTGCAGTCGTAGCGCCAGTCGCCTTACTGGATCAGCTTGGCGCCCGTCTTGGCCTGCAGCGCGTCGAAAGTGACGCCCGGCGCCAGTTCGACCACCTTCAGGCCCTCGGGCACCACGTCCATCACGGCCAGGTCGGTGATGATGCGATCGACCACGCCCACGCCCGTCAGCGGCAGGGTGCACTTCTCGAGGATCTTCAGGTCCTCGGTGCCGTCCTTCTTCTTGGCAACGTGTTCCATCAGCACGATCACGCGTTTCACGCCGGCCACGAGGTCCATGGCGCCGCCCATGCCCTTGACCATCTTGCCGGGGATCATCCAGTTGGCGAGGTCGCCCTTGGTGCTGACCTGCATCGCGCCCAGGATCGACAGGTTGATCTTGCCGCCGCGGATCATCGCGAAGCTGTCATGGCTGCCGAAGATGGCCGAGCCGGGCAGCGTGGTCACGGTCTGCTTGCCGGCGTTGATGAGGTCCGCGTCGACGTTGTCCTCGGTCGGGAACGGGCCGATGCCGAGCATGCCGTTCTCGCTCTGCAGCCAGACTTCCTTGGTGCCGGTGTGGTTGGCCACGAGGGTGGGAATGCCGATGCCGAGGTTGACGTAGAAGCCGTCTTCGAGTTCTTGGGCGGCGCGGGCCGCCATCTGGTCTTGGGTCCAGGGCATCTCAGGCTCCTTCTTTCTTGTTGGCGGGCACGGTGGGCACGGGCACTTCGCTGCCGGCTGCCGCCTGCGCGATGACGGCCTGGGCCTCGACCTTGGCGGCCGCGGCGTCCACCGGCGCGGCGGCGCTCACGGTGCGCTTCTCGATGCGCTTCTCGGGGTTGGCGTTGAGCACGATGCGGTGCACGTAGATGCCCGGCAGGTGGATGTCGTCGGGGGCCAGTTCGCCCACTTCCACGATCTTCTCGACCTCGACGATGCAGATCTTGCCGGCCATGGCCGCGGCCGGGTTGAAGTTGCGCGCCGTGAGGCGAAAGCGCAGGTTGCCGGACTTGTCGGCCACGTCGGCCTTCACCAGCGCCACGTCGGGCACCAGCGAATGCTCCATGACGTAGGTCTCGCCGCCGAACTCGCGCAATTCCTTGCCTTCGGCCACTTGCGTGCCGACGCCGGTCTTGGTGAAGAAGGCCGGAATGCCCGCGCCGCCGGCGCGCAGCTTCTCGGCCAGCGTGCCCTGGGGCGTGAATTCGAGGGCCAGTTCGCCCGCGAGGTACTGGCGCTCGAACTCCTTGTTCTCGCCGACGTAGGACGCGATCATTTTCTTGATCTGGCGCGTTTCGAGCAGCTTGCCGAGGCCGAAACCGTCGACGCCCGCGTTGTTCGAAACGACCGTGAGGTTCTGCACGCCGGAATCCTTCAGCGCGTCGATCAGCGCTTCGGGAATGCCGCACAGGCCGAAGCCGCCGACTGCGAGCATCTGCCCGTCTGCGACGACCCCCTTGAGTGCCGCGTCCGCGGAGGGATAAATCTTGTTCACTCGGGCTCCTTGATGGATGAATGGAGAGTGGGTGGGAAAGCCTTGAACGATACTACCTACCCGCATACGTAGTATTTCGTAATGGTGACACCCGATGCCCGAAATCGATTACCGGCTCGCCTTTGAACACGCGCCCGTCGGCATGGTGGTTTCGAGCAACCGCACCATCGTGGCCTGCAACGTGCGCGTGTGCGAGATTTTTGGCGCAACGCCCTCCGCACTGGTAGGGCATTCGTTCAGCATCCTGTACCCCAGCGTGGCCGAGTTCGAGCGCATCGGCAAGCGCATGGAGCCCTTTCTGAACGCCAGCGGGCACTACGCCGACAACCGCATGATGAAGCGCCTGGGCGGCCTGCACGGGGCGATCGCGGGCGAGACCTTCTGGTGCCACGTCACCGGCCATGCGATGAACCGCGCCGCCCCCCACGAGGCCGGCATCTGGACCTTCGAGGACCTGGGCTCGCGCCGCGCGGTGAAGGCCGAGCTCACGCCGCGCGAACGCGAGGTGGCGGCGCAGGTGATGCGCGGGCTGACCTCCAAGGAAATCGGCAAGGCGCTGGGCATCAGCCACCGCACGGTCGAACTGCACCGGGCGCGGCTCATGCGCAAGTACGCGGCCGCGACCACGGCGGAGCTGGTGCAGAAGCTCATCGCGGGTTAGGCGCCGGCGCTGCAGCCGCGAAAAGTTTCAGCCAGGCGACCCCGGGATCGTTGCAAAAACGGAAACGCCGTGTCGACGAAAGCGCCGCGCCGGCGCGCTCCCGCGGGTCTATCGTTGAACCCATGCAGGCACACAGCCCGCAATCAACCCAGGAGCCTGAAATGTCCACACGCATCCATTCCGAACGAAGCCTCTTGCTGCAAACGCAGGCCACCGCCGTGCGCGCGCATGCGCTCGTTGCGCAGAAACTGCCGGTCGCGCTGACGCTCTCCGCCATCATCCTGTCGATCGTCGGCGTGAAGCTCTAGCCGAAGCTGCGTCAGTCCGGCTTGATGTCCGCCGACTTGATGACCTTCGACCAAGCCGCCAGTTCCTGGTCGACAAACTTCGCGAGCGTCGGCGAATCCATGTAGGTCGCGAAAGCGCCCTGCTCGTCCACCTTCTTGCGGAAGGACTCGCTCTCCACGATCTTCCTGATCTCCGCGCTCAGCTTGGCGACCACATCGGGCGGTGTCTTCGCCGGCGCGAACACCGCGAACCACGACTCCACCTCGTAGCCGGGCAAGCCCGCCTCGGCCGAAGTCGGCACATCGGGCATCGACGGGTGCCGTTTGCTGCCCGTGTATGCCAGCGCCTTGATGCGCCCGGTCGCGAAATGGCCGATGACCGAAGGCGGCGTGGTGATGAACATGTCGACGTTGCCCGAGATCAGGTCGTTGATGGCCGGCCCGGAGCCCTTGTACGGCACGTGCGTCATCGCCTGCTTCGACTGCCTCGACAGCAGTTCGCCAGCGATGTGCTGGATCGAGCCGTTGCCCGAAGAGGCATAGAACAGGCCACCCTCCTTCTTCTTGCCGTACTCGATGAGCTCCTTCATCGAGTTCACAGGCAGCTTGCCGCTCACCGCGACCACGTGCGGCGCGCGCATCACCATCGCCACCGGCACGAAGTCCCTGGTCGGGCTCCACTTGAGGTTCGGGTAGAGCGAAGGGTTGCCGACGTGGTAGCCCGAGTACTGCATCAGCAGCGTGTAGCCGTCGGGCGCGGCGCGCGCCACCCACTCGGCGCCGATGTTGCCGCTGGCGCCCGGCTTGTTGTCGGCCACCACGGGCTGGCCCAGCGCGCGTTGCAGCGGCTCGCCGACCAGCCGCGCCATGATGTCGGTGGAACCGGCTGGCGCGGTGGGAACGACGAAGGTGATCGGTCTGGAAGGCCAGGTGTCGGCGCTGGCGGCAGAAGCGGCCAGCACGAGGCCGGCCGCGAGCAGGCGGCGAATGGGTTGCATGGTTTGTCTGTCTCCGGTGGTTTTCTTGTCTGCTGTCTTCGAAGCACGCGCCTTCAGGCCGCGAGTTCCGATATCTCGATCAGGTTCAGGTCGGGGTCGCGCACATAGACCGAGCGGATGCGCGAGGTGGCGCCCGTGCGCATCACCGGCCCTTCGAGAATCGGCACGCCCTTGTCCGCCAGCCGCGCCATCACCACGTCGAGCGGCACGCTGGCGATGAAGCACAGGTCCAGCGAGCCCGGCGTCGGCAGTTGCGCCTTGGGTTCGAACTCGTGGCCCTTCACGTGCAGGTTGATCTTCTGGTTGCCGAAGCGGAAAGCCTTGCGCCCGGCGCCGAAGCTCTCGAGCGCCATGCCCATCACGTCGACATAGAAGCGGATGCAGTCTTCCTCGTGCGCGGTGGTCAGCACCAGGTGGTCCAGATGATCGATCATGGGTTCAGTTCCTCCTGTGCGCGGGTGGCGCGTGCCGCGTCAGGCGATGTCCCGACCGGGAAACCTGGCTCGGCAATTCATGCGCCACGAGCAGTGCCAGCTCGGCCGCCGCGGCAATCAGTCCGTCCAGGTCCATGCCCGTCTCGTAGCCCATGCACTGCAGCATGTGGACCACGTCTTCCGTCGCGACATTGCCGGTCGCGCCCGGCGCGTAGGGGCAGCCTCCGATGCCGCCGAGCGACATGTCGAGCCGGCGAATGCCCGCTTCGACGGCCGCCACCGTGTTCGCAAGGCCCATGCCGCGCGTGTTGTGGAAATGGGCGGTCCAGTCCAGCGCCGGCCAAGCCGCGATGACCCGCTCGCACAGCGCCTGAACCTGGGTCGGATAGGCCATGCCGGTGGTGTCGCACAGCGTCACGCCCTGCACGCCGAGCGCGGCAAAGCGCTCGATCCACCCGAGCACCGAAGGCACCGGCACCTCGCCTTCCATCGGACAGCCGAACACGCAGGAGAGCGACACGTTCACCGGCACGCCGGCCTGCTTCGCCAGCGCGACCACGTCGGCCAGTTGCGCGAACGACTGCTCCCGCGTCATGCGCAGGTTCGACAGGTTGTGCGTCTCGCTCACCGACATCACGATGTTGAACTCGTCGATGCGGCTTTCCAGCGCCCGTTCCGCGCCGCGCAGGTTGGGCACCAGCGCGGTGTAGACCACGCCGGGCCTGCGGGCGATGCGGTGCATCACCTCCTCGCCGTCGCGCAGCGCCGGGATCGCTTTCGCCGAGGTGAACGAGGTCACTTCGATCTTCGCGTAGCCCAACCCGCCCAGCCGGTCGATCAGCGCGACCTTGTCGTCGGTGGGAATGAAGCGGCTTTCCATCTGAAAGCCGTCACGCGTGGCCACCTCGTTGATGTGCAGCCGGGTGCCGTTGCCGTTCTTCATGCGGCCTCGCTTTCCGCGCGGCGCGCAGGCCAGCCGCCTGCGTGCAAGTCGCCGTTGTGCTCACCCAGGCGCGGCGCGGGATGCGCGATGCGCCCCGGCGTCGCGCTGAGCTTGGGCACCACGCCGGGCACCTTCAGCGTGCCGCCGCCGGATGTTGCCGACTCGACGATCATTCCGCGCGCCAGGTACTGCGGGTCGCTCGCGATGTCGGCCACGGTGTAGATGCGGCCGACCGGCACGCCGGCTGCATCGAGCACCGCCAGCACTTCGTCGCGGCCGCGCTGCAGCGTCCACGCCTCGATGGCGGCGTCGATCTCTTCCACCCGCAAGACACGGCCGTCGTTGTGCGCGAGCTGCGGATCGCATTCCAGGTCTGCGCGGCCGATGGCCCGCATCAGCCGCCGGAAAATGCTGTCACCGTTGCCCGCCACCAGCACATGGTGCCCGTCGCTGCAGCGGTAGGCGTTGGTCGGCGCGATGCCGGGCAACGCACTGCCGGCGCGCTCGCGCACCGCGCCGAAGGCGTCGTACTCCGGCAGCAGGCTTTCCATCACGTTGAACACCGACTCGTACAGCGCCACGTCGATGAACTGCCCCTCCCCGCCGTGCGCCGTGCGGTGGTGCAGCGCCGTGAGCACGCCGATCACGCCGTGCAGCGCCGCGAGCGTGTCGCCCAGCGAGACGCCCACGCGCACCGGCACCCGCCCCGGCTCGCCGCTCAGGTAGCGCAGCCCGCCCATCGATTCGCCGAGCACGCCGAAGCCGGGCTTGTCGCGGTACGGCCCGGTCTGCCCGTAGCCGGAGATGCGCAGCATGATGAGCCGCGGATTCAGCGCGTGCAGCTGCTCCCACCCCAGGCCCCAGCCCTCCAGCGTGCCGGGCTTGAAGTTCTCGATCAGCACGTCGGCCTCGCAAGCCAGTGCGCGCACCGCGTCCTGTCCTTGGGCGCTGCGCAGGTCGAGGCACACCGAGCGCTTGTTGCGCGATTGCACCTCCCACCAGACCGAGCCGCCGTCGCGCAGCAGCCGCCACTTGCGCAGCGGATCGCCGGTGCCTTCGGGTTCGACCTTGATCACGTCGGCGCCGAACTCCGCCAGCGTCTTGCCGGCAAAGGGGCCGGCAATCAGCTGGCCGAGCTCCAGCACCTTCAGGCCTTCGAGTGCATTCATGTCCGCGTCTGTCTCCATGTTGGGTTGGCCCAACTCTAGGAACAGATCGCGCCGAGCGGAATTGCCGTGATGGCAGCAGGTCTTCGCGAAACGCGAAGACCCGGTTTCTGCTTCTCTAGAATCCGCCGATGGCCACTCCCATCAATCCCGCGCGCGTCGACTTCGTCACGCTGCGGTTGTTCTGCGCGGTGGCGCAGTCGGGCAGCATCACCAAGGGTGCGGAGGCATGCCACCTTGCGTTGTCCGCGGCAAGCCGCCGGCTTTCAGATTTCGAAGCGGCCACCGGCTCGAAGCTGCTCGAACGCAGCGCGCAAGGCATTTCGCTCACGCCCGCCGGCCATGTGGCGATGCAGCATGCGATGCGCCTCTTCCAGGGCTTCGAGCAGTTCAGCAACGAGCTCAACGACTACTCCAGCGGCGTGCGCGGCCATGTCCGGCTGTGGGCCAACATGTCGGCGCTCACCGAGTTCCTGCCCACCACGCTCGCGACATTCCTTGCGCAGCACCCCGACATCCGCATCGAGGTCGAGGAGCAGCTCAGCGGCGACATCGTGCGCGCGCTGGTCGACGGCTTGGCGGACGTCGGCGTGTTCGCCGAGAACACGCCCGCCTACGGCCTCGACGTCGCCCCCTTCCAGACCGACGAGCTGGTCGTGCTGTGCGCCAGGCAGCACCCGCTGGCACGCACGCGAGCCCGGCAGGTCGACTTCAAGACCTGCCTCGCGCACGAATTCGTCGGGCTGAACCGCAGCAGCTCGCTGCTGGAACTCACGTCGCGCGCGGCCGAGCACGCCGGCGTTCCGATGCGGCTGCGCGTGCAGGTGCGCAGCTTCGACGCCATGTGCCACATGATTGCGGCCAACCTCGGCATCGGCGTGGTGCCGCTCGCGGCGTGCAAAGCCCAGGTGGCGGCGCTCGACTTGAAGGTGGTGCGGCTGCGCGACGTATGGGCCACGCGGCGGCTGCTGATGGCGACGAAGGCGGGCGCAACGTTGTCGCCGGCGACGCAACTGCTGGTGAAGCAGTTGTTCGCAACTTCGAACTAGCTGCGGGCTTCAGCCCGCAGCCGCCCTACCGGACCCGCTCGCCTCCTCGGCCTCCAGCACGGCCCATTCCTCGTCCGTGAAGAGCCGCGAGCGCGTCAGGAAGCGCACGCCCTCCGGCCCTTCAAGCGAGAACATGCCGCCGCGCCCCGGCACCACGTCGATGATCAGCTGCGTGTGCTGCCAGTACTCGAACTGCGGCCCGCTGATGTAGAACGGCATGCGGCCGATGTGCCCCAGCAAGCGGTCGTAGTCGCCGACGATGAACTCGCCCTGGGCGTAGCACATCGGCGCGCTGCCGTCGCAGCAGCCGCCCGACTGGTGGAACATCAGCGGGCCGTGCCTGGCGGCGAGCCTGTCGATCAACGCGAGCGCGGCATCGCTCGCGGTGACGCGCAGGACATCGCCGGCCATCAGAAGAAGCCCAGCTTGTTCTCGCTGTAGCTCACCAGCAGGTTCTTGGTCTGCTGGTAGTGGTCGAGCATCATCTTGTGGTTCTCGCGCCCGATGCCCGACTGCTTGTAGCCGCCGAAGGCCGCATGCGCCGGATAGTGGTGGTAGCAGTTGGTCCACACGCGGCCCGCCTGGATGCCCTTGCCCATGCGGAAGGCGCGGTTCATGTCGCGGCTCCACACGCCGGCGCCCAGGCCGTAGAGCGTGTCGTTGGCAATGGAGAGCGCTTCTTCCTCGTCCTTGAAGGTCGTCACCGACACCACGGGGCCGAAGATTTCTTCCTGGAAGATGCGCATCTTGTTGTGACCCCTGAACACGGTCGGCTTCACGTAGTAGCCGTCGGCCAGGTCGCCTTCGAGCCTGGCGCGCTCGCCGCCGATCAGCACCTCGGCACCTTCCTGCCTGCCGATGTCCAGGTACGACAGGATCTTCTCGAGCTGCTCGCTCGAGGCCTGCGCGCCGATCATCGTGCCCATGTCGAGCGGGCTGCCCTGCTTGATGGCCGCCACGCGCTTGAGCGCACGTTCCATGAAGCGGTCGTAGATCGACTCCTGGATCAACGCGCGCGACGGGCAGGTGCAGACCTCGCCCTGGTTCAGCGCGAACATCGCGAAGCCTTCGAGCGCCTTGTCGAAGAAGCTGTCGTCGCGGTCCATCACGTCGGCGAAGAAGATGTTGGGCGACTTGCCGCCCAGCTCCAGCGTGATGGGAATCAGGTTCTGGCTCGCGTATTGCGAGATCAGCCGGCCGGTGGTCGTCTCGCCGGTGAAGGCGATCTTGCCGATGCGGTTGCTCGACGCCAGCGGCTTGCCCGCCTCCACGCCGAAGCCGTTCACCACGTTCAGCACGCCCGGCGGCAGCAGGTCGCCGATGATCTCCATCAGCACCAGGATCGAGACCGGCGTCTGCTCGGCCGGCTTCAGCACCACGCAGTTGCCGGCCGCCAGCGCGGGTGCCAGCTTCCACACCGCCATCAGGATCGGGAAGTTCCACGGAATGATCTGGCCGACCACGCCGATGGGCTCGTGGAAGTGGTACGCGAAGGTTTCATGGTCGATCTCGCTGATGCCGCCCTCCTGCGCGCGGATGCACGACGCGAAGTAGCGGAAGTGGTCGACCGCCAGCGGCAGGTCGGCCGCCATGGTCTCGCGAATCGGCTTGCCGTTGTCCCAGGTCTCGGCGGCCGCGAGCACGGGCAGGTTTTCCTGCATGCGGTCGGCGATCCTGTTCAGGATGTTGGCGCGCTCGGTGGTCGAGGTGCGGCCCCAGGCGGCCTTGGCCTTGTGCGCGGCGTCGAGCGCGCGGTCGATGTCCGCCGCCGTGGAACGCGGCACTTCGCAGAAGACCTTGCCGGTGACGGGCGTGATGTTGTCGAAGTACTGGTTCTCCAGCGGCGACACCCATTCGCCGCCGATGTAGTTGCCGTAGCGCTTCTTGAACGGAACCGCGGTACCGAATTTGCCTGGTTCGAGCATGTCCATGAGTTGTCTCCATTTGCTGCTGTTGGCGCCGCGACATGCGGCGACCCGCACGGACATCCGCAAGCCACGTACCCGCGCGGATCGGGACATTCCCTGAGTGCCTCCCCGCTGGCAGCCGCACTTCGCAGCGGGTTTTCATTCGCAATCTGCGACATGTTCCTGCGAACACAGCGACTAGGATGTCGCACAAGGCGAACAGACCGCGAACGGCAGACAACCGGAGACACGCATGAGCGAAGCGCAGTGGCCATCGGTCCGGGTCGAACAGGCCCGGGACCTGTTCTTCGTGCAGGGCCGCGACCCCGCCCCGTGGATCGCGCCGCACATCTCGCGCTCGTGGCAGCGCAGCCGTCCGGTCGACCACCAGCACATCGACCCGGCCCCCATGGCGCTGGCCCTGCTGGGCGAGCGGCGCGAGCAGTCGATGCGGCTGCTGGACTGTGCACAGCCCGAACTCGACGGGCTGGCCGAGCATGCGATAGGCAACGGCTGCGTGGTGATCCTGTCGGACGCCACCGGGCTGATTCTGGAGGAGATCGGCAGCCCCGACTTCCTGCCCAAGGCCGAGCGCATCGCGCTGCAGCCCGGCGTGGAATGGTCGGAACACAACCGCGGCACCAACGCCATCGGCACCGCGCTGGCGGAACGCGAGGCGCTGATGGTGCTGGGCGGCGAGCACTACCTGGCGCAGAACGGCGCGCTGGGCTGCGCGGCCGCCCCCATATTCACCGGCCGGGGGGAGCTGGCCGGCGCGCTCGACATCTCGGGCGAGACGGTGCGCGTGAACACGCACGCGCTGGGCCTGGTGCGCATGGCCGCGCAGCAGGTGGAGCACCGCATGCTGCTGGCCGAGGCGCAGGGCCATGTGCTGCGCTTCCATGCGCGGCCGGCGCTGATCGGCACCGCTCGCGAGGGTCTGATCGTGATCGAGGGCGGACGCATCGCGGCGGCCAACCGCGTGGCGCTGGAACTGTTCGGCCGCTCATGGGACGGCCTGCTCGACCTGGAGGCCAGGGACTTCCTCGGCCCGAACTGGCCGCGCATGGAGCACCGGCGCAGCCTGCTGACGCTGCCCGGCGGGCGGCAGATCGCCACCGTGATGGAGCGCTCCAACGCGCAGGGCGGCGCGCGGCCGGCCGCAAGGCGCGCCGACGCGCCCCAGGCGGCCGACGACGTCCTGCCGCTGCTCGACAAGGCCGTGCGCGTGCTCAACGAAGGCGTGTCGGTGCTGGTCAACGGCGAGACCGGCAGCGGCAAGGAAGTGTTCTCGCGCCGCCTGCACGCCGCGAGCCGCCGCGCGGGCGGCCCGTTCGTGGCGGTCGACTGCGCCTCGCTGCCCGAGACGCTGATCGAGTCGGAGCTGTTCGGCTACGACGAAGGCGCCTTCACCGGCGCCCGGCGCAAGGGCATGGCGGGCCGCATCCGCGAAGCGCACGGCGGCGTGCTGTTCCTCGACGAGATCGCGGAGATTCCGCTCTCGCTGCAGACCCGGCTGCTGCGGGTGCTGGAAGAACGCGTGGTCACGCCGCTGGGCGGGGGCCAGGGCGTGGCGGTGGACTTCGACCTGGTCTGCGCCACCCACGGCGACCTGCCGGCGCTGGTGCAGGCCGGCCGCTTCCGGGCCGACCTGATGTACCGCGTGGCCGGTTTCACCGTCGCATTGCCGCCGCTGAGCCGGCGCGCCGACCGGCACGCGCTGATCGCGCGGCTGTTCCTCGAATCGGGCGGCGCCGACAAGCACCTGCGGCTGGAGAGCGATGCCCTCGAAGCGCTGGCCGCCTACCGCTGGCCGGGCAACGTGCGCGAGCTGCGCAGCACGCTGCGCGCGGTGGTCGCGCTGGCCGACCCGGGCGATTCGGTGACTGCCGCCGCCCTGCCCGCCCACCTGTTCGGCGCGCCCGCCGCGCCGCCGCCGGATGCAGCCACCGAAGCCGCCCTTGCACCGCAGGCCGGCCCGCTGCTGGACATCACCCGCCACGCCATCGATGAAGCGCTCAGGGCCTGCGACCACGACGTTTCCAGGGCGGCGCGGCGCCTCGGCGTGCATCGCAGCACGGTCTACCGCCATCTTGCGCGGCAGCGCGGCAAGCCGTCCGCCTGAACAAAAGACTGACTTGCCCATCGATGCCGGAGCGGCCAGACTGGGGTCCGGTCTTTCCTGGGCATTCATGACACACAGCAAACCCGCCAGACGCCTGTCGGCCGTGCCTTCCACCCTACGGATTCCCCTGGCCGCGCGAGCCTCGGGCGATGCGATGTTTCCGCGGGTGGCCGTGCGCGACGCCTATGCCGCCGGCATCCTCGAGCGGATCCGCGACGACGGCAGCGCGCTGCCCGAAGACCGCGCCACCATCTACGGCATCCTCTCGCGCACGCGCCGCTTCCGCAGCCTCGCGCAGGACTTCCTGAAGGCGCACCCCGGCGCCCGCGTGGTCAACATGGGCTGCGGCCTGAGCCATTACTTCCAGTGGCTGGACGACGACAAGTCGCACATGACCGACGCCGACCTGCCCGAAGTGCTCGAACTGCGCCGCGAACTGATCCCCGAAACCAACCAGCGCCATGACCTGCGCACGCTCGACCTGACCGCGCCCGACTGGTGGGAGCAACTGGGCCTGCCGCGCAAGCGCAACGCGCGGCCGGTGTTCCTGTTCACCGAAGGCGTGCTGATGTATTTGCAGCCCGAGCAGGTGCAGGCGGTGTTCGCGACATTCGGCGAACGCGCGCCCGCGGGCTCGGTGCTGGCCTTCGATGCCATGTGCTGGCTGGCCGTGGGCCGCGCGAGGCAGCATCCGTCGGTGCGCACCACCGGCGCCGAGTTTCACTGGGGCATCCGCCGCGAGGCCGAGCTGACGCAGTCGCACCCCCGGCTGGCGCTGGACGCGACCTACCGGGTGATGGAAGGCATCGGCCTGCCCTACATGCTGTTCGCGCCGATGGTGATGCTGCTGCTCGGCGTGCCCCTGTATGCGGTGTATGCGCTGAAGGCCACCGATCCCGCTGACAAGACTGGGGGCGCGGATACATAAAAGCACAATTTTCCGGATTCCCGGCCTTGTCCGGCCCGGTTTGCGCGGAATGGCTGACGCGGGGCGGCCGTGCGCCGGGTGAAGCTCGGGGTTGTTCCCGGTCGCGGAAAATGGCCGATTCATTTCCGCCGCTTTCCTTTCTTTTCCCCCAGAGATTCGCAACCCTCAAGAACCACATGCTTGATCGCCGATCCTTCCTTGCCGCCGGTGGCGCCGCCGCCGCACTCGCCGCCCTGGGCCTGCCCACCGAGGCACTTGCCGCCAACGGCCTGCAACTGAGCCAGCCCTCCCCCTTCTCGTTCGACGCCCTGGTCGCGCAGGCCAAGGCGCTCGCCGGCCAGCCCTACGTGGCCGCCGCGCCGCTGGCTCCCGAAGTGCTCGACCGCATCGACTACGACGCGCACGGCAAGATCAAGTTCGACCCCGCCAACGCCCTGTTCCGCGACGGCCCCGGGGCCTTTCCGGTCACCTTCTTCCACCTGGGCCGCTTCTTCCAGGCGCCGGTGCGCATGCACGTGCTCGAAAACGCCGGGGGCGACGCCTTCGCGCGCGAAGTGCTCTACAGCCCCGACTACTTCTCGATGCCGGCCGACAGCCCCGCGCACCAGCTGCCGCCCGGCGCGGGCTTCGCGGGCTTCCGGCTGCAGGAAAGCCGCCTGGGCGACCAGAGCAAGCTCGACTGGCAGAAGAACGACTGGGTCGCCTTCCTCGGCGCTTCGTACTTCCGCGCGATCGGCGAGCTGTACCAGTACGGCCTGTCGGCACGCGGCATCGCGCTCGACGTGGCGGTACCCGACAAGCCCGAGGAGTTCCCGAACTTCACGCGCTTCTATTTCGAGACGCCCGCCGCCGGCAACACCACGTCGATGACGGTGTACGCGCTGCTCGAGGGGCCGAGCGTCACCGGCGTGTTCAAGTTCGTCATGCAGCGCACCAAGGCCGTCATCATGGACATCGACGCGCGCCTCTTCATGCGCCGCGACGTGGCCCGCCTGGGCCTGGTGCCGCTCACCTCGATGTACTGGTACTCGGAAACCAACAAGCCCACCGCCATCGACTGGCGTCCCGAAGTGCACGACTCCGACGGCCTCGCGATCTGGAACGGCGCGGGCGAGCGCATCTGGCGCCCGCTCAACAACCCGACGCAGACGCGCGCCTCGGCCTTCACCGACACCAGGCCGCGCGGCTTCGGCCTGCTGCAGCGCGACCGCGTGTTCGACCACTACCAGGACGGCGTGAACTACGAGAAGCGCCCGAGCCTGTGGATCGAGCCGCTGGGCGACTGGGGCGAGGGTTCGGTGCAGCTCATCGAGATACCGACCGACGACGAGATCCACGACAACATCGTCGCCTTCTGGGTGCCCAAGGCCGACGCCAAGGCGGGCGCGAGCTACAGCCTGCAGTACCGCCTGCACTGGACCGACCAGGAACCGTTTCCCTCGCCGCTCGCGCACTGCGTGGCCACGCGCATCGGACGCGGCGGCCAGCCGGGGCAGCCGCGCCCGCAGGGCGTGCGCAAGTTCATGGTGGAGTTCATCGGCCAGCCGCTGGCCACCGTGCCCTTCGGCGTGAAGCCCGAGGTGGTGCTGACGGCGCCGCGCGGCAAGTTCAGCTACGTGTTCGCCGAGGCCGTGCCCAACGGCGTGCCGGGCCACTGGCGCGCGCAGTTCGACTACACGCCCGAAGGCAACGAGCCCGTCGACATGCGCATGTACCTGAAGGTCGGCGACCAGACGCTGACCGAAACCTGGCTGTACCAGTACCAGCCCGGCTAGGCGCGGCATGGCGCAGCGCTGACCCGTCGGCGCATTGTTGGCGATAAGGAAACAAACAAGTCCCGCCAGGCCTATTGGTCCGCGAGGGTGTCGCGCCCAAACTTCCCTGCGTCCACAACACGAACCATGGAAGAAGGAAATCATGACTCTCAAGCTCGAAGGCAAGATCGCACTCGTCACCGGCGGCACCAGCGGCATCGGCCTGGCCACCGCGCAGCGCTTCGTGGCCGAAGGCGCGCATGTGTTCATCACGGGTCGGCGCAAGGCCGAGCTCGACGCGGCCGTCAAGGCCATCGGCCGCAACGTGACCGGCGTGCTCGGCGACGTGTCGAAGCTCGATGACCTCGACCGCCTCTACGCCGCCATCAAGCAGGAGAAAGGCCGGCTCGACGTGCTTTTCGCCAACGCGGGCGGCGGAAGCCTGCTGCCGCTGGGCCAGATCACGGAGGAACACTTCGACAGCATCTTCAACACCAACGTGCGCGGCCTGCTCTTCACCGTGCAGAAGGCGCTGCCGCTGATGCCCAAGGGCGCGTCGATCGTGCTCAACGCGTCGATCACCAGCATCAAGGGCAACCCGGCCTTCAGCGTGTACAGCGCCACCAAGGCCGCAGTGCGCAGCTTCGCGCGCAGCTGGACGGTGGACCTGAAGGACAAGGGCATCCGCGTGAATGCGGTGAGCCCGGGCGTGGTGCCGACGCCGGCATACGACCTGCTGGGGCTCGACAAGGAACAGGTGCAGGCCTTCGTCGAGTCGCAGGCCCAGGGCATTCCGCTGGGCCGCGTCGGCACGCCCGACGAGATCGCCAAGGCCGTGGTGTTCCTGGCCTCGGACGACGCCAGCTTCGTGAACGGCGTCGAGCTGTTCGTCGACGGCGGCATGGCGCAGATCTGAGCGACCCGCGCCCGGCGCGAGCGCGTCAGCGCTTGCTGACCGACACCAGCTCCACTTCGAAGTTGAGCGTGGCGTTCGGCGGGATCACGCCGCCGGCGCCGCGCGCGCCGTAGGCGATGGACGGCGGGCAGGTCAGCTTAGCCTTGCCGCCGGGCTTCATCTTCTGCACGCCTTCGGTCCAGCAGGGGATCACGCCGTTGAGCGGGAACTCGGTCGGCTCGCCGCGCTTGTAGGAGCTGTCGAATTCCTTGCCGGTGTCGGGGAAGGTGCCGCGGTAGTGCACCTTGACCACGTCGGTGGCCGCGGGCGAAGCGCCGGTGCCTTCCTTGAGCGACTGGTAGATCAGCCCGCTTGGCGTGGTCACGGGCGCGGACTGCGCGAACGCGGCGGGGATGGCAAGGACGGACACGAGAGCGGCACAGAAAAGAGACTTCACGAAACACCTCGGGGATTGAAAGACCCCGATTATGGCCAGCGCGCATGCCGCGCCCGCAAGCCGGTGTATCCGGTGGAACAGCCCTTGCTTTGCCGAATGTGCACTGTCACCATTCACGAAGAGAGGACGCCGCATGAACTCCACCGAAGCCACGCCGGCAGCGCACGCCGGCACCGGCCATCTCAAGAAGGTACTCGGTCCCCTGCAGCTCTGGGGCATTGCGGTGGGCCTCGTCATCTCCGGTGAGTACTTTGGTTGGAGCTACGGCTGGAACACGGCCGGCACGCTCGGCTTTCTCGTCGCCACGCTGCTGGTGGCGACGATGTACACCACTTTCATCTTCAGCTTCACCGAACTATCGACCGCCATCCCGCACGCGGGCGGCCCCTTCGCGTATGCACGGCGCGCCTTCGGGCCGCACGGCGGTTTCGTCGCGGGCTTCGCGACGCTGATCGAATTCGTCTTCGCGCCGCCGGCCATCGCGCTGGCCATCGGCGCCTACCTCAACGTGCAGTTCCCCGGCATCAACCCGAAGTGGTTCGCGCTGGGCGCGTACGTGATCTTCATCGGCCTCAACTGGATCGGCGTGGGCATCGCGGCGGCGTTCGAGCTGTTCGTCACGGTGCTGGCCATCGTCGAGCTGCTGGTGTTCATGGGCGTTGTCTCGCCGGGCTGGACGCTGGCCAACTTCACCGCCAACGGCTGGGCCGGCGGCAGCGTGCTGAACGGCGCGGCCATCTCGGGCATCTTCGCGTCGATCCCGTTCGCCATCTGGTTCTTCCTGGCCATCGAAGGCGCGGCCATGGCGGCCGAGGAAGCGCGCGACCCGCACCGCACCATTCCCATCGCCTACACCACGGGCATCGTCACGCTGGTGGTGCTGGCCTTTGGCGTGATGATCTTCGCGGGCGGCGTGGGCGACTGGCGCAAGCTCGCCAACATCAACGACCCGCTGCCGCAGGCCATGAAGGCGGTGGTGGGCGACAACAGCGGCTGGCTGCACATGCTGGTGTGGATCGGGCTCTTCGGGCTGATCGCTTCGTTCCACGGAATCATCATGGGCTACTCGCGCCAGATCTTCGCGCTGGCGCGCGCGGGCTACCTGCCGCGCTACTTCGCCGGCCTGAGCCCGCGCTTCGACACGCCGCACCGCGCGCTGCTGGCCGGCGGCGTGATCGGCGTCATTGCCATCTTCAGCGACGAGTGGGTGCAGTTCGGCGGGCAGACGCTCACCGCCAACATCGTGACCATGGCGGTGCTCGGCGCCATCGTGATGTACATGATCTCGATGGCCGCGTTGTTCAAGCTGCGCCGCAGCGAACCCGGCCTGCGGCGCTCCTACCGCGCGCCGTTCTACCCCGTGTTCCCGGCCATCGCGCTCGGGCTCGGCGCGGTGTGCCTGGGCGCGATGGTGTGGTTCAACGGCATGCTCACGCTGCTGTTCGTCGTGCTGATGGCCGCGGCCTACGGCTACTTCCTGCTGACCTCGGCGCAGCGCGATGCGGCGGCGCCCGACGAAATGCTTTCCTCGACCAACAACGCCTGACGACCTCCGACCCAAGACCCATGCGCTACAGCACCACCATCGCCGGCCAGGTCTTCCGCTTCGACGACCTGAAACAGGTCATGGCCTTCGCCAGCCCCGCGCGCTCGGGCGACTACCTCGCGGGCATCGGCGCGGCCACCGCGCAGCAGCGCATGGCGGCGCGCCATGTGCTGGCCGACACGCCGCTCAAGCAGTTCCTGAACGAAGCGCTGATTCCGTACGAGAGCGACAACATCACGCGCCTCATCATCGACGGCCATGACGCGGGCGCCTTCGCGCCGGTGTCGCACCTCACCGTGGGCGACTTCCGCAACTGGCTGCTGTCCGACGCGGCCAATACCGACACGCTCACCGCACTGGCACCGGGCCTCACGCCCGAAATGGTGGCGGCGGTGTCCAAGCTCATGCGCAACCAGGACCTGGTGTCGGTCGCCAGGAAGTGCTGCGTGGTCACGCGCTTTCGCGACACCATCGGCCTGCCCGGCCACCTGGCGGTGCGCCTGCAACCCAACCACCCGACCGACGACCTGCGCGGCGTGGCGGCCTCCACGCTCGATGGCCTGCTCTACGGCGCGGGCGACGCGGTGATCGGGCTCAACCCCGCATCCGACAGCATGCCGGTGCTCGGCGATCTGCTGCGCATGCTCGACGAGGTGATCCAGCGCTTCGAGATCCCCACGCAGAGCTGCGTGCTCACCCATGTGACCAACACCCTCAAACTCGCCGAGGCCGGGGCGCCGGTCGACCTGGTGTTCCAGTCGATCGCGGGCACCGAGAAGGCCAACCTCTCGTTCGGCGTGACGCCCGAGCTGCTCGACGAGGCCCATGCGGCGGCGCTGTCGCTCCAGCGCGGCACCGTGGGCGACAACGTTATGTACTTCGAGACCGGCCAGGGCAGCGCGCTGTCGGCCAACGCCAACTTCGGCGTCGACCAGCAGACCTGCGAGGCGCGCGCCTATGCGCTGGCGCGGCGCTACAAGCCGCTGCTCATCAACACCGTCGTCGGCTTCATCGGGCCGGAGTATCTGTACGACGGCAAGCAGATCATCCGCGCCGGCCTCGAGGACCATTTCAGCGGCAAGCTGCTGGGCCTGCCCATCGGCTGCGACATCTGCTACACCAACCACGCCGAGGCCGACCAGGACGACATGGACACGCTGCTCGTGCTGCTGGGCACGGCAGGCATCAACTTCATCATGGGCATCCCGGGTGCGGACGACGTGATGCTCAACTACCAGAGCACCTCTTTCCACGACGCGCTCTTCATGCGCCAGACGCTGGGCCTGAAGCGCGCACCCGAGTTCGAGGCCTGGCTGCAGCGCATGCAGATCACCGATACCGCCGGCCGGCTCGCGCCGCCCTCCTCCAACCGGCTGCTGGCCGACATGAGCGGCCTCGCCGCATTGGCACGATGAGCGACTCGCCTGTCACCCCCAACCCGTGGGCGCAATGGCGCTCCGCCACGCCCGCGCGGCTGGCCCTGGGCCGTGCCGGCGCCGGCATGCCGACCGACGAGACGCTGCGCTTCGGCTGGGCGCATGCGATGGCGCGCGATGCCATCCACGCCGCGCTCGACGTCGACGCGCTCGACAGCCAGCTGCGCAGCCAGCATTGGGAAGTGGCCCGCGCGCGCAGCCGCGCGGCGGACCGCACCGCCTACCTGCGCCGCCCCGACCTGGGCCGCCAGCTCGACGAGGACGACGCCACGCGCCTGCGCGGCGAGCGGCGCTACGGCTGCGATGTCTGCATCGTCATCGGCGACGGCCTTTCCTCGCTCGCGGTCGCGCGCCATGCGGTGCCGCTGCTCGCGGCGTTGCGCGCGCAGCTGCCGCCGCACACGCGCTTCTCACCCGTGGTGATCGCCACGCAGGCGCGCGTCGCCCTGGCCGATGAAGTGGGCGAGCTGTTCGGCGCGGCGCTGTCGGTCATGCTGATCGGCGAACGCCCGGGCCTGAGTTCGCCCGACAGCCTCGGCATCTACCTGACCCATTCGCCCCGGCGCGGCCGGCACGACGCCGAGCGCAACTGCATCTCGAACGTGCGGCCGGAGGGCCTGGCCTATGAGGCGGCCGCGTTCAGGCTCGCGTGGCTGATGCGCGAGTCGTTGCGGCGCGGGCTGACGGGCGTCGAGCTGAAGGACGAGAGCGATCTCGTGGCCCTCAGGTAGGCCAGCGCGCCCCGCCCGCTCACTTCTGCTGCTGCGCGTTCGCTGTAGCCACGGGCTTGATCGAATCGCGCACCTTGGCCACCTGGGCCGCCGTGACGGCGTCGCCCTGGTTGCCCCAGCTCGACCGCGCGAAGCTCAGCACGCTGGCCACGTCGGCGTCGCTCAGGCGCCAGCCGAAATCGGGCATGGCGATGGGCGACGGCGCCTGGGCGGTGCTGGGCATGGCCGAGCCTGCGAGCACGAGGCGGATCAGCGAAGTCGGATCCTTGGCGTTCACCACGCTGTTGCCGGCCAGCGCCGGGAAGGTCTTGTCCGCGCCGGTGCCGTCGGAGCGATGGCAGGCATTGCAGTTGTTGAGATACACCATCGCGCCGCTGTTGCCCTCGACCGTGCCGTTGCGCAGCGCAAGCGCGGTCGGGTGCTGGGGAGCCGCCGCCACCAGGGACGCGGGCGACGGCGCATTCTGCGCAGTGCCTTCCGCTCCCAGCGACTGCAGATAGGTGGCCACCGCCTGCAGGTCTTGCGTCGACAGGTGCTGCGTGCTGTTCTGCACCACGTCGACCATGGCGCCGAACGCCGCCGTGTGGCTGGTGCGGCCGGTCTGCAGGTATTGCACGATGTCTTGCGCCGGCCATTGCGCCATGGTCGGGCGGCCGGTGTGGCGCAGCGGCTGCGCATACCAGCCGTCGATGACCGCGCCGGACAGGAACAGCTCGCCCTTGCCGTCGCTGGCCGCCTTCACGCCGCCCAGCATGCTGCGCGGTGTGTGGCAGTCGCCGCAGTGGCCCAGGCCCTGCACCAGGTAGGCGCCGCGGTTCCATTCGGCGCTGCGCGCGGCGTCGGGCTGGTAGACGCCCTTGTCGAGGTAGATCCAGTTCCACGCGACCATCAGCCCGCGCATGCTGAAGGGCCATGGCAGGTCGGTGGCCGGCGGCTTCTGCGCCACGGGCTGCACGCCGTTGCGGAAGAAGGTGAAGAGCGCGTGCATGTCCTCGTCGTTCACGCGTGCGAACGACGGGTACGGCATGGCCGGGTACAGGTGATGTCCGTCCTTGGCGACGCCTTCGCGCAGCGCGCGGGCGAACTCGGCCTCGGTGTAGGCACCGATGCCGGCCCCGGGGTCGGGCGTGATGTTGGTCGAGACGATGGTGCCGAACGGCGTCTTCATCGGCAGGCCGCCGCCGAAGGCCGGCTTGCCGGGCGCGGTGTGGCAGCTCACGCAATCGCCGGCGCGCGCGAGGTAGCGGCCGCGCTCCAGCACGGGGTCGGACGATGCGGGCGCGGCAGCTGCCGGTGCGGCCACGCCGGCCACCGGCGGCGCCTCCGCCTTCTGCGCCACGGCCCAGGCCCCGGCGCACAACAGGGCCACGGCCGCCACCACGCCGACAGATACTCGGCGCGCGTTCATGCCAGCGCTCCCGGGTTCTTCAGGTACTGCTCGCGGATCGCCTTGGCAGCCCAGTAGGCCAGCGCCCCCACCATGCCGGTCGGGTTGTAGCCGAAGTTCTGCGGAAATGCGCTGGCGCCCATCACGAACACATTGGGCACGTCCCACACCTGCAGGAAGCGGTTGACCGCGCTGGTCGTCGGGTCGGTGCCCATCGGCGCGCCGCCGGTGTTGTGGGTCGACTGGTAGTAGCGCACGTCGTAGTGCGCGCCTGCCTTCTGGAAGTTCAGCTTCATCTGCTTCGGCCCCATGGCCTTGGCGATCTGCTCGACCTTGGTGCCGATGAACTGCGTCATCGCGAGGTCGTTGGCCTTCCAGTCGAAGGTCATGCGCAGGAGCGGCTGGCCGTGCACGTCCTTGTAGGTCGGGTCGAGGTCGAGGTAGTTGTCACGGTAGGCCATCACCGAGCCCTGGCTGCCCACGCTGGCCTGGTAGGGGTAGTTTTCCTTGGCGGCCTTCTTCCAGCCCGCGCCCCAGCTGGGCGCGCCGGGCGGCAGGCTCAGCTGCTGGATCGGCCGGCCGCCGGTGTTGATGCAGTTGATGCTCGCGCCCCCCACGAAGCCGAGCGGGCCGTGGTCGAAATTGTCGCCGTCGAAGTCGTCGATCACGCTGCCGCTGGCACCCGCGCCGACGAAGGGGTTCATCGGCTGGTCCTTGTCGAAGAACAGGCTCGCGCCGCCGTTGAGTTGGTAGGCGTAGTTGCGCCCCACCACGCCCTCGCCAGTGGCGGGGTCGTACTTCTTGCCGATGTTCGACAGCAGCAGCAGGCGCACGTTGTGGAACTGGTAGGCGCACAGCACGACCAGGTCGGCCGGCTGCTCGACCTCGTTGCCCTGCGCGTCGACGTAGGTCACGCCGGTGGCGCGTTTTCCATCAGGCGACATGTTCACGCGCAGCACGTGCGAGCGGGTGCGCAGCTCGAAGTTGGGGCGCTTCATCAGCACGGGCAGCAGCGTGGTCTGCGGCGAAGCCTTCGAATACATGTAGCAGCCGTAGCGCTCGCAGAAGCCGCAGAAGTTGCACGGCCCGAGCTGCGCGCCGTGCGGGTTGGTGTAGGCACGCGAGGCATTGGCGGCCGCTTGCGGAAAGGGGTGGTAGCCGAGCTCGCGCGCGGCTTTCTCGAACAGCCTGGCGCTGTTGACGGAGGCCAGCGGCGGCAGCGGGAATTCGTTGGCGCGCGCGCCTTCGAAGGGGTTGCCGCCGGGCTGGATCTTGCCGCCGATGTTGCCGGCCTTGCCGGAGGTGCCGCAGATCTTCTCGAACTGGTCGAAGTGCGGTTCCAGTTCTTCATAGCTCACGCCGAAGTCCTGGATGGTCATGCCCTCGGGAATGAATTTCTTGCCGTAGCGCTCTTCGTAGTTGCTGCGGATGCGCAGATCGCTGGGCAGCGGCCGCCAGTGGTGGCCGTTCCAGTGCACGCCCGCGCCGCCCACGCCGTCGCCGGGCAGGAAGGACGCGAGCTGCCGGTACGGCACCGCCACGTCGGCAGGCGTGTGGCGGATGGTCACGGTCTCGCGCGATAGGTTCTGGAACAGCTTGCCGCGGATGCCGTAGCTCAGCTCGTCGGTGATGCGCGGGTAGGCGAAGTCGGGCTGCGTGTCGCGGTTCTCGCCGCGCTCCAGCGCCAGCACCTTCAGGCCGGCGGCGGTGAGCTCCATGCCCATGATCGCGCCGGTCCAGCCGAAGCCGACCAGCACCGCGTCCACACTGGGCTTCTTGATGTTTGCCATGGTGTGCCGCTCCCTCAGCCCTGCGGGCCGGCGATGCTCACCGGCGGCAGGTTGTACTTGACGCCGGGCCGGTCGACCCAGTCGGCGTAGTCGGCGCGCGCGCCGGGGAAGCCGATCATCTTCCAGGCGGCGGCGTTCTTGTTGCCGCCGTGGATCGGGTCGCTGAAGTAGCCCTCCTTGGTGTTCTGCAGCAGGAAGCCGAAGAAGTCGGTCGCGCCCACGCCGTCGAGCGCGATGGTGCCGCCCTCCAGGCCCTTGAGCACCTCGTCCTGCTGCGCGGCGTCGAGCTGCGCGAAGGCCTTGCCGGAAAACTGCTTGCGGCTGTAGGCGTCAGTGGCCGCGATGCCCGCGCGGTACACCTCGCGAGGCGGCATCTTCTTCTGATAGCCGAAGAGCGGCGACACCTCGACGAACGGGCCCTGCATGTACCAGGTGGCGGCATGGCCGAAGGCGCCTTCCATCTGGCGGTCGATGAACTCGGGCACGCCGGCCTCGATGGCGCCGGGGCCGGTGTCGTCGGAAGGAATCAGCCTTGCCACCGCCGCCTGCACGAAGGCCCATTCGGCGGCGTTGAAGTAGACCGGGGTGTAGGGAGCGCCGGGCGTGGCCGCTGCTGCGGGGCCGGGTGCCGGGGCCGATGGTGCGGGCTGTGCCAGTGTCACGCCGGTGATGCCGCCGGCACTGAAGGCCGTCGCGGCCGGCACGATGGCAATGGACCGGCGCAGGAAGCCACGCCGGTCGGGATACGACTCGTCTTTCATCGCGTTATGTGCGGCACTCGCCGCGTGTTGTTTTGCGAACCTTCATCATGGCGGCGGCCGGCGTTCCACCATGTAGGAAAGCTGCTTGCCTATGATGGAGCAGGCGCGGCGCCTTTCAGAGCGCTTTCAAGAAGGCACTGCCAACCGACGACCACAACGGAGACGACATGACCACGACCAACCGCTACCCGCTCGCCGAACTCAAAGACCTGCCGGAGGACATCCGCGCCGCCATCCTCGCGGTGCAGGAAAAAGCCGGCTTCGTGCCCAACGTGTTTCTTGCCCTTGCACGCCGTCCGGCCGAGTGGCGCGCATTCTTCGCTTACCACGACGCGCTGATGCTCAAGGAAGAAGGCTCGCTCACCAAGGGCGACCGCGAGATGATCGTCACCACCACCAGCGCGGCCAACCAATGCCTCTACTGCGTGGTGGCGCACGGCGCGCTGCTGCGCATCTACGAGAAGAAACCGCTGGTGGCCGACCAGGTGGCGGTGAACTACCGCAAGGCCGATATCACGCCGCGCCAGCGCGCGATGCTCGACTTTGCGATGAAGGTCTGCGACCGCTCGCACGAGATCGACGACAGCGACTTCCCGCCGCTGCATGCCCACGGCTTCGACGACGAGGACATCTGGGACATCGCGGCCATCACCGCCTTCTTCGGGCTGAGCAACCGCATGGCCAGCTTCAGCGGCATGCAGCCGAACAACGAGTTCTTCCTCATGGGGCGCGTGCCCCGCGAGAAGAAGTAGCGCCGCCTCAGCCCTTCGCCCGGCAGGATGCGAGGGCATCCAGCGCGGGCTTGTAGGTCGGCGTGGTCACGTCCATCACGCCGAGCACCGTGTGATAGAGGTTGTCGTGCGTGAGCGGCGCGTCGAGCCCCGCTTCCATGCACGAGCGCGAGAGCTTGCGCCGCTGGTCCATCCCCTCGCTGAACCAGGTGATCATGGGCACGTGCTTCTGCGCGTCGGGCGCGAAGCTGTAGGGCACGCCGTGCAGGAACAGGCCGTACTCGCCGAGCGACTCGCCGTGGTCGCTCACGTACAGCAGAGCCGGGTCGTACTGCTTCGACTGGGTCTTGAGCCAGTCGATGGTCTGGCCGAGGAAGCGGTCGGTCTGCAGGATCGAGTTGTCGTAGACGTTCATCAGCTCGGCGTGGCCGCACTCGGCCAGCGCGTTGGTCTTGCACTCGGGCAGGAAATGCTTCACGTCGGGCGCGGAGCGCTTGTAGTAGGCCGGGCCGTGGCTGCCCATCTGGTGCATGACCAGCACGATGCCCTTGGCGCGGCGCTCGGCCGGCAGCGCGGCGATGCGTTCGTCCAGGCCCTTGAGCATCACGTCGTCGAGGCACTCGTCGCCGTCGCACAGCGCCTTCTTGGTGGCCGCGTCGAGCCCGGCGAAGGCGGACGCATTGGGAATGCGCTCGCAGACGCCCTTGCAGCCGGCCTGGTTGTCGAGCCAGAAAACGGCGAGGCCGGCGGCCTGCAGGACGTCGACCAGGGTCTCGTAGTCGTCCTTGCGCGATTCGTAGCCTTCCTTGCCCAGCGGCGAGAACATGCAGGGCACGGAGGCCAGCGTGTTGGTGCCGCAGGAGCGCACCTCGCGGTAGCTGAGAACGCCACGCTTCGCCAGCTCGGGGTTGGTGTCGCGTGCATAGCCGTTGAGTGAGAAGTGATCGGCCCGCGCCGTCTCGCCCACCACCACCACGAACAGCGGCGGCTTCGTCTGGCCGGCATAGCTCGCGCCCAGCGCCGTGCCGGCCGTGATAGGGATGAGCTTGCCAGTGCGCTTGAACAGCGGCTTGATGAACAGGGAGCCGGCCGAATAGAGGCTCGCGATCGGGTTCATCATGTAGCGAAGGTGCACGTTGTTGCGCATCAGCGGCGCCAGCTCGCGGTTCATGGACACCACCGCGCCCAGCGCCACGACCACCGACAGCAGCAGCAGCGCGACGTTGCGCCAGAGCTTCGACAGAAAGCGCATGGGCAGGATGCGCACGCGCCAGAGCACGAAGGCCGCGGGCAACGCCACCACCAGCACGTTGAAGGCCATGCGCCAGCTCAGCAGGTCGCGCGCTTCGTTGGGGTCGGTCTGCATCGCATTGGCGACCATGGTCGGGTCCATGACCACGCGGTAGGCGAGCATGTAGTGCTGCACCACCGCGGCCAGCACGACCACCAAGAACCACAGCGGCTTCATCCAGCGCGACCAGGCGGTGAACGACAGGATCGCCACCGAACCGCAGAAGGTGAGCAGGCTCATGACCAGGATGGTCGGCATGTAGGTGCTGGGGGCACCGCCGATGCGGGCCAGCTCGTTCCAGAGCGGCCAATTGGTGGTCAGGACGAGATAGAGGCTCAGCCACACGACGACCATGGCCGCGGAGCGGGGCCTGCGCAACCACAGGTCGAAGCGCGTCCAGGGCGCCGCCGACGATGCGGTCACGAGTGAATCAGGTTCGGGGAAGCTACCTTGTGGTTCAGGTGCCGGGTCAATACGCAAGACAGACATCCAACTAATGTAGGAACGGGGGCTGAAGATAGCCTGAATCCCCCATTCATGCCATGTTCAGGCGCGCCTTGTACGCGATCGCAGCCGGACCCCCGGGGCCCGCGCCGACGCCGGCGAGGTACGGGTCCGTGACATCAGGCGGATGCCCCGCTCCGCCAGGATCGACACCAGCGCGCCGAGCATCGCCGCGGCCACCACGTCGGACGGGAAATGCAGCCCCAGGTACAGGCGGCTCCAGGCGACCGTGGCGGCCACGGCCAGCGCGGCCAGCATCGGAGAACGCCAAGGAAGGCACCAGAGCGAGAACGCCGCGGTGAAGGCGCCGGCGGCATGGAGGCTCGGAAAACCGGGGCGAATGCCCTGCGGCACCCACTGGATGCCCAGGCCGTAATAGGCCGGCCGGGGCATCGGAAACGCCCAGCGGATGGCCTGCACGATCAGCCACGCGGCCAGCACGCCGACCATTGCCGTGAAGAAGGCATGGCGCCAGCGCCGGTCGAACAGCGCGCCGATGGCCAGCGCCAGCGCCAGCAGCGCCGGCAGGATGTCGGAGGCGAAGCTCGCGAACTGCAGGCTCCATGCAGGCGCCGAAGGGCCCGCATTGACCAGCTCGAAAAGGGCGGCGTCAATATCCTGCATGGGCGGGTTCTGCCGGCTTGAGCGGTTGCGGGTTGAAGCGCGAGAACACCAATTCGATGGCAAAACCCACCGTCCAGCAGATCCAGGCGGTCCAGAGTGTGTGGCTCATGTAGTGGGCGCCGCGCACCTGCTGCGCCAAGCCCAGCACCAACCCGGCCACCAGCGCCACCGACAGCCAGATGGCCGCCGCGCGGGCCGACGCCCGGCGCAGCACGAAGTAGCCGCCCGCATAGGCGAACGCCGCAGAGGCGTGGCCGGCCGGGAAGCACCCGCCCGGACCGCCGTCGAGCACGCCCCAGGACCAATGCGACACGTAGCGCGCCACGCCGCCGAACTCCTTCAGGTCCCAGGGGCAACTGGTATTGCTGGAATGCTTGATGAGGCTGACGGCGATCACCGCGGCCAGGGTTGTCAGCGCCAGTTGCACCCGGTCGCCGGTGCCCAGGCGCCGAAGCACGCCTACCGGCCAGCGGATCGCGATGAAGAGCGCCGTGACGAGCGCCCAGCTCAGGTCGCGGGCGCCTTCATGCATGACGTGGACCAGAAAAGAGTTCGTCCGCCATGTGAAACCGAACGGGGAACCGGCCAGCCGCGCCAGCGGAAGATCCCAACCGGTTGCGTCCCACGCCAGCAAGGCGGCAAGCGCAACGAGGGTCAGCACCCCCAGGCGAAAATTCGAAGCACGAGTCATGAACGAAGGCAGGGCCTGAAAACAGCCGCGAGCCTACGTTTGCGGAATGAACCCAGCCTGAAGACACATGAACGAAACCTGACTTCGGATGTGTCCGCATTTCGGCGGAGCTAGACTTCTTTTTTTGTTGAAAGGACATGGCGTGCGCATATTGCTGGTCGAAGATGACACTGCGCTGGCAGATGCCGTCTGCAGCTACCTGCTGGCCAAGGCCTTCGTGGTCGACGTGGCACCCGGCCTCGCCGAGGCGCGCGGCGCGCTGCTCTCGGTCCAGTACGCGGCGGTGCTGCTCGACCTCCACCTGGGCGACGGCGACGGGCTGTCGCTGCTTCCCCAGATACGCGCCCTGCCCGAACGCCCCATCGTCATCGTCCTGACCGCGCGCGACCAGGTCACCGATCGCATCCGCGGGCTCGACGCCGGTGCCGACGACTACCTCATCAAGCCCTACGACCCCGCCGAGCTGCTGGCCCGCCTGCGCGCGGTCGAGCGGCGGCGCAGCGCCAACAGCTCGCCGGTCCTGAAGCTGGGCACGCTGGAAATCGACCTGGCGCACGACATGGTCCGCAAGAACGGCGCCCCCATCACGCTGACCCAGAAGGAATGGGCGCTGCTGCGCGTGATGGCGACCCGGCCGGAGCGCATCCACACGCGCGAGAACCTGGCCGACGCGCTCTACGGCTTCGGCGACGAGGCCGACAGCAACACGCTCGAAGTCTTCATCAGCCGCCTGCGGCGCAAGCTCGGGCGCAGCCACATCCAGACGCTGCGCGGCCTCGGCTACCGCCTGTCGTTCTCCACGGACGACGACGAATGAGATTCGGCGCAAAGCCCGGCGCAGGCCGCGACTCCCTGGCCGGGCGGCTCACCCGCACGCTGATCGTCTGGGTCGGCGGCGTGTGGCTGATGTGCGTGCTGGCGGTGGTCTGGTACGTCGACCGGGAGATCAACCACAACTTCGACAACGAACTGGTCGAGGTGTCGCACCGCATGTTCGACATGGCGGTGCAGGAACTCGACAAGCTGCAGCACACCGGCGGCGCCGCCCCCACGGAGCCGCTGATCGCGCCCAAGCAGCTGTTCTCCGAGGACGCGGTGATGTACCAGGTGGTGGACGTGCACGAGCACGTGCTGCTGCGCTCGGCCGAGGCGCCCGTCGGCGCCTTCGACGTTCCGCTGGCCGCCGGCTTCGCCAACAACCAGAGCTGGCGCATCTACACGGTGCGCCACCCCACGCTGGGGCTGTACTTCCAGGTGGCCGACCCGCTCGACGAGCGGCGCCGCGCGCTCAACCGCACCCTGTTCGGCCTGATCATTCCGCTGGGCGCAGTGCTGCCGCTGCTCGCGCTGGTGCTGCGCAACGTGGCGCGCACCGAGCTGCGCGCGCTGCAGCAACTGGCCGGAGAAATCGCGAAACGCAACGGCGCCGACCTGCGCCCCATCACCTTGCCGGGCCTGCCGCAGGAGCTGCGCTCGGTCGGCGATCACGTCAACCGGCTGCTGGAGCGGCTTTCGCAGTCGCTCGACGTGGAGCGCGCGCTCGCGGCCAATGCCGCGCACGAGCTGCGCACGCCGCTGGCCGCCGCGCGGCTGCGCCTGCAGACCGCGCTGGAGCACGACCTGCGCCGCAACGACGTGCAGGCCGCGCTCGACGCGCTGCAGATGCTCAGCCACCGCGCCGAGAAGCTGCTGCAGCTGTCGCGCGCGGAATCCGGCGCTTCGCTGGCGCGTGCGCGGGTCGACCTGGTGCAACTGGTCGGCACCGTGGCGCAGGAGCTCTGGCAAGACCCGCACATCAACGAACGCCTGACGCTCAAGGTGCCCGACAGCGCCGCGCCGGTGGCGCTGGGCGACGTCGACGCGCTGGCCATCGCATTGCGCAACCTGGTGGAAAACGCCCTGCGCTACGGCGGCGAGCGCGTGGTGGTCGAGGTGACGGCCCCCTGCACGCTGGTGGTCCGCGACTTCGGCGCCGGCGTCGGCGCGGAGCAACTGAGCACGCTGCGGCAGCGCCATGTGCGGCACGCCTCCGACCGCGCGGGCTACGGGCTGGGCTTGTCGATCGTCGGGACCATCGTCGAGAAGCACGACGCGCGGCTCGAACTCGAATCGCCGCCGCCCGGCGCGGCGCACGGCTTCGAGGCGCGCATCGTGCTGCAGCCGGCCTGAGCTACGGCGCCCGGCCGGCTACTCGCTCACCAGCGTGCGCAGCCAGTCGGGCAGCGCCAGCGCCTTCTGCTTCGGAAAGTCGACCCAGATGGTGGTCGCGCCGCCGGCCGCGCAGATCACGTCGGGCGCTTCCTCGCGTGCCATGGTGCCCCAGCTCTCGAAGGTGGTGCGGCCCGGGTCGCTCACGTACATCTTGAGCAGCACCTTGCCGGGGTATTCGATCTGCCGGTAGAAGTTGCAGAAGGCGTTGACGATCACCATGCCCTCGCCGCTCGGCTCGGGCTCGAAGCCGATGGAATGCATCCAGTCGATGCGCGCGGTCTCGAGGTAGCGGAAGTAGGTGCCGTTGTTCAGGTGGCCCATGGCGTCCATGTCTCCCCAGCGGATGGGGATCAGGGTTTCGTACACGAGCTTCTTCTTTTCGGGGATTTCGATTCTCATCGGTGCGCCTTGATGGATGCGAGGATGCCCAGCACGAACAGCAATGCCGCGGTCCACTCGGTGGCCTGCGGCCAGCGGCCGTCCCAGACGAAGGAATAGAGCAGCGCGAACAGCGTCTCGCTCACGATCAGCTGGCCGCACAGGCTCGCGGAGAGCCGCTGGCTCGCGATGTTCCAGAGAACGGTGGCCAGCCACGACGAGCCGAAGCCGCTGACCAGCGCGAGCCAGACGAAGAGCATGCCGTCGGGCCGCGCCCGCAGCGTGGCCACATCGCTGCCCGCGGCCAGCCACAGCGCCAACGCACCCAACCCGGTCGCCACGCCGAGCCAATTCGCCCAGTCGGTCGCATTGAGTTCGGTGTGGCGCTGCAGCCAGGCTGCATTGAGCAGGCCGTAGACCGTCCAGCTCACCATCGCGCACAGCGCCAGCGCGATGCCCAGGCCGAAGCGCGCGCCGCTTGCAGCGCCCGCGCCATGCTGCGCCGACCATGCGCCCCAGATCATCAGCGCGATGCCCGCGCCGGTGAGCGCCAGCCCCGGCAGCAGCGCGGTCAGGCGAAGGCCCGCCGGCCTGCCCAGCAGCATCATCCAGACCGGGATCGTGCCGATGATGAGGCTCGGCACCTCGGTGCCCGCAGCCTCGATGCCGAAGGCCAGCAGCAGGTAGTAGCCGCTGAAGCCCAGCACGCTGAGCGCGAGAGCCGCCAGCGCCTGCCGGCCGGTGGGCCAGCGCACGGCCGCCGGCCGCGCGAACACGGCGAGCCCCGAGACGGCACCGAACACCAGGAAGCGCGCGGCGGTGATGTCGACCATGCCGAAGTGCCCCACCATGCGCGGCGCCACGAACACCAGCCCCCAGAGCGCCCCCGCGCCCAGCCCGGCCGCAATGCCGACCAAGGCCCTCGGACTCAGAGCGCGAACCCGTCGTCGGCCGCGATGACGGCGCCGTTCACGAAATGGCTCTGGCCGCTGGCCAGCAGCACGATCAGGCCGTCCAGGTCTTCGGGCTTGCCCACGCGCTTGCGCGGCAGCATGTTGACCAGCTTGGCGCCGCCTTCGGTGGTCCAGTGCTCCTCGTTGAGCTCGGTGGTGATGTAGCCGGGGCACAGCGCGTTCACGTTGATGCCGAAGCGGCCCCACTCCAGCGCCATGGCCTTGGTCATCTGCACCACGGCGGCCTTGCTCATGCAGTAGGTGCCGATCTGCGGCATGACCTTCAGCGCCGCCGCCGACGCGATGTTGATGATGCGCCCGCCGATGTAGGTGCCCGGCGCCGTGCCCGTGGCGCGCGCCAGCATGCGCTTGCCCACTTCCTGGGCGACGAAGAACGAGCCCTTGACGTTGGTGTCGAAGATGTAGTCGTAGTCGTCGGGCGTCACGTCCTGCAGGCGCTGGGTGGTGCTCACGCCCGAGTTGTTGACCAGGATGTCGATGGCCCCGACCTCGGTCTCGGCGCGCGCGACGGCGGCCTTGATGCTGCCGATGTCGGTGACGTCGAGCTCGACCACGTGGGCGTCGCCGCCCTCGCCTTCGATGCGCGCGCGCAGTTCCTTTAGCTTCTCGATGCGGCGGCTTGCCAGAACCACCGCGGCACCGGCGCGCGCCAGCGTTTTTGCAAACTGGGCGCCAAGCCCGCTGGAGGCGCCGGTGACGAAGGCAACGCGGCCCGAGAGATCGATGCTGTAAGCCATGAACTGATTCCTGTGGAGTCGCGCAGGCGACGCGAGGGAAAGCCGTGCCCGCAAGTGACGCGGGCCGCCCGCGGACGCCGCATAAAATGCCCCGCAACCCGGGATGCCCCGCGCCTCGAAAAATCATTATCGACCCAACCCACATGACCCACGACGAAATCCTCGCCCAGTTCGGCCCTCGCGAAGCCATGGAATACGACGTGGTCGTGGTCGGTGGCGGCCCGGCCGGCCTCTCGACCGCGATCCGGCTCAAGCAGCTCGCCGCGCAGCAGGAGAAAGAGATCTCGGTCGTGGTGCTCGAGAAGGGCTCGGAGCCCGGCGCGCACATCCTGTCGGGCGCCATCATGGACCCGCGCGCGCTCAACGAGCTGCTGCCCGACTGGAAGGAACTGGGCGCCCCGCTGAACCAGCCCGTCACCGACGACGCGATGGTGTTCCTGGGCGAAAAGGGCAGCCTGCGCACGCCCAACGCGTTCCTGCCGGCGTGCTTCCAGAACCACGGCAACTACATCATCAGCCTGGGTGCGTTCACCAAGTGGCTGGCGCAGCAGGCCGAGAACCTGGGCGTTGAAATCTTCCCCGGCTTCCCGGCGGCCGAAGTGCTCTACAACGAAGACGGCTCGGTGCGCGGCGTGGCCACCGGCAACATGGGCGTCGGCAAGGACGGCGAGCCCACCGAGAACTTCCAGCTCGGCATGGAGCTGCTGGGCAAGTACACCGTGTTCGCCGAAGGCGCGCGCGGCCACCTGGGCCGCCAGCTCATCGCCAGGTACAAGCTCGACGCCGGCAAGGACCCGCAGACCTACGGCCTGGGCGTGAAGGAAGTCTGGGAGATCGACCCCAAGCGCCACCAGCCCGGCTTCGTGCTGCACACCGCCGGCTGGCCCATGAAGAGCGACACCTACGGCGGCGCCTTCCTCTATCACATGGAGGACAACAAGGTCACCATGGGCTTCATCACCGGCCTGGACTACAGCAACCCCTACCTGAGCCCGTTCGAGGAAATGCAGCGCTGGAAGCTGCACCCCAACATCCGCTGGTACCTGGAAGGCGACGAGGCCAAGGGCATCAAGCCCGCCAAGCGCATCGGCTACGGCGCGCGCGCCATCACGGCAGGCGGCCTGATGTCGCTGCCCAAGACCGTGTTCCCCGGCGGCGCGCTGGTCGGCTGCGAGGCCGGCTACCTCAACGTGAGCCGCATCAAGGGCAGCCACGCCGCCATCAAGACCGGCATGCTCTGCGCCGAGGCCGCCTTCGAGGCGGTGCAGGCCGGCCGCCAGCACGACGAACTCACCGCCTACCCCGAAGCCTTCGAGAAGAGCTGGCTGCATGCGGAGCTGAAGAAGGCGCGCAACTTCAAGGCATGGTTCAAGAAGGGCCTGGGCGTGGCGACGCTCATGAACGGCATCGAACAATGGCTGCTGAAGGGCAACATTCCATGGACGCTGCGCCGCAACAAGGCCGACCACCTGTACCTGAAGCCCGCCTCGGAGTGCAAGCCCATCGTCTATCCCAAGCCCGACGGCAAGCTCACCTTCGACCGGCTTTCCAGCGTGTTCATCAGCAACACCAACCATGAAGAGCAGCAGCCGGCCCACCTGACGCTGAAAGACCCGACGGTGCCGGTGAACATCAACCTCGAGAAGTTCGCCGGCCCCGAAAGCCGCTACTGCCCGGCCGGCGTGTACGAGTTCGTGGGCACCGAAGACGGCAAGCAGCGCCTGCAGATCAACGCGCAGAACTGCGTGCACTGCAAGACCTGCGACATCAAGGACCCGACGCAGAACATCGTGTGGGTCACGCCTGAAGGCGGCGGCGGGCCGAACTACGTCGGCATGTAAGGCGCCTGCGCCTTTCGAAGGAGGCCCTCTTCGGAGGGCTTTTTCTTTTCCTCGGAGCCCTTTGCTTCCCTGGAAGCATCGGCATCCGCTCAGTCGCGCGCGATGAACTTGCCCGCGACGAATCCTGCCACGACGGCACCGGCGATGGCACCGGGCAGCGAGAAATTCGCGCCGGCCAGTCCGGCAAGCGCCCCCGCACATGCGCCCAGGAAGATCCAGGCCCACAAGGCGCGCCTGCGCCGGTAACGCGGCAGAGGCTTCTGCGCGAACACGCCGTTCGCTACCAGCCATGCGATGGCGATGAGCCACAAAACCACGACCGTCAGCATCCGGCGTCTCCTGTCGATGAAATCCGCGAAACCGCCAACGAGCATGCCACAGCCCGCGGCCGCGCTTATTCTTGGCGCTCAAAGGAGCCAAGACCCATGCAGATCGTCATTACCGGCGGCGCCGGCTTTCTGGGCGCACGCCTCGCACGCACGCTATTGAAGCAAGGCAGCCTTTCGCTGGCCGGCGCACCGGCCCGCACCATCGAACGCGTCACGCTGGTCGACCGCGCCGCCCCGCCGGCCGACCTCGCATCCGATGCGCGCATCACCGCCGTCACCGGCGACCTGAACGCGCAGCTCGCTGCCGATGCCGCCGCCGGGTTCTGGCACCAAGCCGACGCCATCTTCCACCTGGCCGCCGCCGTCAGCGGCGAATGCGAGGCCGACTTCGACCTCGGCATGCGCAGCAACTTCGCGGCCACGCATGCGCTGCTCGAAAAGGTACGCACGCTCGGCACGAAGCCCGTGCTGGTGTTCTCCAGTTCGCTCGCCGTGTTCGGCGACTCGCCCGAGCAGCCGTTGCCTGAAGTCATCGAAGACCACACGCTGCCGACGCCCCAGACCAGCTACGGCATCCAGAAATTCATCGGTGAACAGCTGATGGCCGACTACACGCGCAAGGGTTTCGTGCGCGGGCGCAGCGTGCGGCTCATGACGGTGAGCGTGCGCCCGGGCAAGCCGAACGGCGCGGCTTCGGGTTTCTTCAGCGGCATGATCCGCGAGCCGCTCGCCGGGCTGCGCGCCGCCTGTCCGGTGCCGGACTCGACGCCTGTGGCCGTCGCGTCACCGGCGCGAACCATCGAGGGCATCGTGCGCGCCGCCGAAGCGACCGACGCCGAATGGGGCCCGCGCACCGCGCTCAACCTGCCCTCGCTCGCCACCACGGTCGGCGAAATGGCGCTGGCCCTCGAGCGCGTGGCCGGCAAGGCAGCCACCGCCCTGCTCGACCGCACGCCCGACCCGGCGATCCAGCGCATCGTGAAGACCTGGCCCGGGCACTTCGAGACGGTGCGCGCGAAAGCCTTGGGGCTCTTGCCCGACGAGAGCTTCGAGGCCGTCATTCGTGAGTACGTCCGTGAAAATCCCGACGCGGTAAAGCTCCCGGTTGTTGCATAGTCCGTTGCGCCTGACGCGTTCCTGACCCAACTCCCCGGAGACAACATGAAATTCGGCCCCATTGCCGCCGCCTGCCTTTCGCTCGCCCTGAGCTCGGTCGCCTTTGCACAGACGACCATGAAGATCAGCATTTCGACTGCGCAGAACTCGCACCAGGGCGTCGCCATCGACACCTTCGCCAAGGAAGTCGAGAAGCGCACGGGAGGCCGCTACAAGGTGCAGACCTTCTACAACGGCTCGCTCGGCGGCGAGCGCGAGTCGATCGAGGCGGTGCAGCTGGGCACGCAGGAACTCGCGTTCTCCTCGACCGGCCCGGTGCCCAACTTCGTGCCCGAGACCAAAATCCTCGACGTGCCCTTCCTGTTCCGCGACAAGGCCCACGCGCGTGCCGTGCTCGACGGCCCGATCGGCCAGGAGATGCTGACCAAGTTCGACGCCAAGGGCTTCAAGGCGCTGGCGTGGGCCGAGAACGGCTTTCGCCACATGACCAACAGCAAGCGCGACGTGAAGGCCCCCGAGGACCTCAAGGGCCTGAAGATGCGCACGATGGAAAACCCGGTGCACATCGCGGCCTACAAGGGCTTCGGCATCATCACCACGCCGATGGCCTTCCCTGAGGTGTTCACCGCGCTGCAGCAAGGCACGGTCGACGGCCAGGAGAACCCGCTGCCGGTCATCATCTCGGCCAAGTTCGACCAGGTGCAAAAGCACCTGTCGCTCACGGGCCACGTCTACTCGCCCTGCATCTTCGTGATGAACAAGGCGACCTTCGACAAGCTCAGCGCGGCCGACAAGCAGGCCTTCCTCGACGCTGCCAAGGAAGGCACCAAGGCCAACCGCGCGCGCGTGGACGAAGACGACGCCAAGGGCGTGGCCGACCTACGTGCCAAGGGCATGACGGTGATCGACAACGTCGACAAGGCCAAGTTCGTCGCCGCGCTCGCGCCGGTCAATGCCCAGTTCGAGAAAGACTTCGGCAAGGCCAATCTCGACAAGATCCGCGACTACAAGTGAAAGAAAAATTCCTGGGCATCGAGCGCTGGACCACCGGCTTCTCGATGCTGATGGCCTGCGCGATGCTGGTCGTCGCGTCGGCCCTGGGCGTGTTCCAGATCGTCACCCGTTTCGTGCTGGAGCAGCCGGCCGAATGGAGCGAGATCCTGATCCGCGTGAGCCTCATCTGGATGGTGTTCATGGGCATCCCGATGGCGTTCAGACAGGGCGCGATCGTGAGCGTGGACGTTCTCTACCGCTGGAGCCCGCCGCGCATGCGCCGCGTGCTCGACGCGGTGGTGAGCGTCGCCGCGCTGGTGCTGATGCTGATCGTGCTGTGGTGGGGCTGGGACTACGCCATGCGCGGACGCGTGCAGTCGATGGCCGGCCTCGAGAGCATCTCGATGGTGTGGTCCTACCTGGCGCTGCCCGTGGGCTCGCTGTTCTGCCTGTTCGGCATCGTCGGCAATTTTCTCGACCCAAAGCGGCTCGAACTGGAGACCGCGCAATGAGCGCCGCGCCGGGCCGCCCCAAGCAAGCGAACGGCCCCCTCGGGGGACAGCGAGGACACGAAGTGCCGAGCGTGGGGGCTGGATCATGAGTGTGGTGATGGTTGCGACGATGGTGCTTTGCTTTGCACTGTCGGTATCGGTGGCGGTGTCCATCGGGCTGGCGTCGATCCTGGGCATTCAGGTGACGAACGCCAACATGCTGATCTCCGTGAAGGAGATGTTCAACTCGATCAACAAGTTTCCGCTGGCGGCCATTCCGTTCTTTATCCTGGCCGGCAACCTGATGGAAACCGGCGGCATCTCGCGCCGGCTGGTCGAATTTGCCAAGAGCATCGTGGGCGGCGTGCAGGGCGGCCTGCCGATGACCTGCGTGCTCACCTGCATGATCTTCGCCGCGGTGTCGGGCTCGTCGGTGGCCACCACCTTCGCGATCGGCGCCATCCTGATCCCGGCGCTCATCAAGCACGGCTACCCCACTTCCTACGCTGCGGCCCTGCAAGCCACCAGCGCGGAGCTGGGCGTGATCATTCCGCCGTCGATCCCGATGATCCTGTACGGCGTGAGCGCCGAAGTGTCCATCGGCGAGCTGTTCATCGCGGGCTTCGGTCCCGGCATCCTGATCAGCCTGGCGCTCATGCTGTTCGTGTGGGTCTACTGCAAGTGGAAGGGCTGGGGCAAGACCGACGGCGAAGGCCGCATGCCCTTCGGCCGGGCCCTCTGGCAGGCCGGCTGGGCGCTGCTGATGCCGGTGATCATCCTCGGCGGCATCTACGGCGGCGTCTTCACGCCCACGGAAGCCTCGGCGGTCGCGGTGTTCTATGCGCTGGTGGTGGGCATGGTGATCTACCGCGAGATCAAGCTGAAGGACCTGTACGCCATCCTGCGCAAGTCGGTGATGTCTTCGGCGGTGATCATGTTCATCATCGCCAACGCGGGGCTGTTCGCGTTCCTCATCACCCGCGCGGGCGTGCCCGACGCCATCGGCCACTGGCTGCAGGAGGTGCTGCAGTCGCCGGCGATGTTCCTGCTGGGCGTGAACGCGGCGCTGTTCGTGATCGGCATGTTCATCGAGACCAGCGCGGCGATCATCGTGCTGGCGCCGATCCTGGCGCCGGTGGCGGTGCACTTCGGCATCGACCCGGTGCACTTTGGGCTGGTCATGGTGGTGAACCTGGCCCTGGGCATGATCACGCCGCCCTTCGGCGTGAACCTGTTCGCGGCCTGCACCGTGGCGCGAATATCGCTGGACCGCATCGTGCGGCACCTGGTGCCCTTCGTGCTGGTGATCATGGCGTGCCTGATGGTGATCACCTACGTGCCCTGGATCTCGCTGGCGCTGCGCGACCTGGTCTACGCCAGGTAGTCGCGGCGCAGGTACACGCTGGGCGGCACGCCCAGCGTGCGCCGGAACATCGCGGTGAAGGCGCTCGGGCTCTCGTAGCCGTGCGCCAGCGCCACCTCCAGGATCGACGCGCCCGCCGCCAGCTGCGGCAGGCTCAGCAGCAGCCGCGCCTGCCGGCACCACGCACCGAAATTCATGCCCGTCTCGCGCTGGAACAGGCGCGCGAGCGTGCGGGTGTTCATGTGCAGGCGCAGCGCCCAGTCGCCCAGCGTGGCGGGCAGCGAAGGGTCGCGCACCAGCTCCTCGCACAGCACGGCCAGGCGCGCATGGCGCGGCATCGGCACGTGCAGCGAGAGCGCGGGGGCCGCCTCGATCTCGTCGAGGATCAGCTCCATCACCCGCTCGTCGCGGCCGCCCGGCGCGTAGTCCAGCGGCAGCGCCACGGCGGTGACGATCAGCTCCCTCAGCAGCGCGCCGACATGGATCACGCGGCATTCGGCGCCCAGGTCGGCGCGCGTGCCGGGCTCGACGAACACGGTGCGCATCTTCACCTCGCCGGCCATGCGGATCTGGTGTTCCATGCCCGCCGGCACCCACACACCGCGCCCGGTCGGCACCACCCAGCTGCCGGCCGCGGCGCTCACCAGCATCACGCCCGAGATCGCGTGGATCAGCTGGCCGCGCCGGTGCGCATGCGGCGGTATGAAGGCGTCGCCGGCTGGGTCGGTGGCCAGCACCGCCACCGCGCGCGGGGTCGACTCGCCCTCTTCGGGCCGCAGGTTGATTGCTTTGTCCATTTCTCGACGATGCTTGTTGATTCGTAGCGAGAACATCTTCGCACGGCTTCCTACGATGCTTTTTTCTCAAGAAAACGAAAGAAGCGATCGAATGAACAAGCGCCGACTCGGGTTGCTCACCGGCACCCATACCGTCAACGACCTCTACCAGGGCCTCGTGCCCGCACTGCTGCCGTTCATGGTGCTGGAGCGCGGCTACAGCTACACCGCCGTGGCGGGCCTGATGCTCGCGGCCACCGGGCTGTCGAGCGTGGTGCAGCCGCTGTTCGGCCTGTACGCAGACCGCCATCCGCGCAGATGGCTGGTGCCCACCGGCTTCATGGTGGCCGCGCTGGGCGTGGTGCTGGCAGGCTTGAGCCACAGCTACCTGCTGACCTGGATCGCGATGGTGCTGTGCGGACTGGGCATCGCGGCCTACCACCCGCCCGCCACCGTGGCGGCGCGCGCGGCCGGCGGCGCGTCGCAGAAGGCGATGAGCGTGTTCTCGGTGGGCGGGACCATCGGCGCGTCTTTCGCGCCGGTGCTGGCGGCCGCCGTGGTCAGCGGGGGCAGCCTGTCGCGCAGCTACCTGCTGGGCGTGCCGGCACTGGTGATGGGCGTCGTGTGGATGGCCGCCAATGCCGGCAGCGGCGCGGCCTCCGCCGCCACGGCGGCCGCTGCGCGCAAGGCAGGCGCCGAAGTGCTGAAGCCGCACAACGACTGGCGCGCCTTCAGCCTGCTGGTCGCGACCATCATCGGCTGGTCGATCCCGTACGTGACGGTGCTGTCGATGCTGTCGCTGCGCATCACGCGCGACCTGCACGGCACCGCCTTCCAGGGCGCCGCGGCGCTGACCTCGTTCACCGCCGCGGGCGCTGTGGGCACGCTGCTCGGCGGCTGGCTGGGCGACCGCATCGGCCGCATGGGCACGATCCGCGCCGGCTACCTGCTCGCGCTGCCGTCGCTCGCGGGCCTGGTGCTCGCGCCAGATGCCGGCTGGGCGCTGGCCTGCACCGCGCTGCTCGGCATGTGCATGTTCCTGCCCTTCGCCGCGCAAGTGACGCTGGCGCAGGACTACCTGCCGCGCAACCCGGCCACGGCCAGCGGCATCACGCTGGGGCTGGCGCTGTCGGTGGGCGGCCTGGTGTCGCCGCTGTTCGGCATGTTGTCCGATGCGCGCGGCCTCGGCGTCACGCTCACGACGGTGCTGTGCGTGCTTTGCGTCGCGACGGTGCTGGCCCTGAGGCTGCGCAACCGGTCGATGCAGGCGATGCCCGCCGAGGTGGAGCGAGCGGCGGCCTGAGCCTCGCGCGGCGCGTTGGTTCACTGCCAGAATCGGCGTCGGACTCGACGCCTATAACTGACAAAGAGGGAACTGCGCCATGAACCGATCCTTGACGACGACCAGCCTGCTCGCCGGTGGACTGCTGCTGGCCACGGCCGCGTTCGGCGCCACGCCGCCGGCCGCGCCCACGACCACCGAGGCGGCGCCCCCCGCTCCCACGGTCGGCATCGCCGAAGTCGAGGCCGCGGTGCGCGCCTGGGCCGCGGCCTGGTCGGCCCGCGACGCGGACCGCTACCTCGCCGCCTACGCGCCCGACTTCACGCCGGCGCGCAACCAGGACCGCAAGCGCTGGGAGACCGAGCGGCGCGCGCGCATCGCGGACAAGTCGAGCATCAGCGTGGGCATCGAAGACCTCGTCATCAGCATCAACGGACAGGCCGCGAGCGCCAGGTTCAAGCAGGTGTACCGCGCCGACAAGGTGAAGGAAACGGGCCGCAAGACACTCGAGCTGCAGCGCGTGGGCAACCAGTGGCTGATCCGCAAGGAAAGCGCGGGCGGCTGACGGCTCACAGCCCCAGCTTCGTCAGGGCCCAGGCCACGGTGCCCAACTGCATCACGTTGAGCGCCATTCCGGCAATGTGAAGCTGGCGGAACCGGCGGGCCGAAACGTCCAGCGCCGGGATCGTGCCGCGCAGCAGGTCCATGCGCGGAATGATCAGCCAGCGGCGCAGCGAGAAGGCCAGTCCGGCGACGAAGGCCATGCCCGCGGCAAATGCCGGCCTGCCCGACCATGCATAGCAGAGCGCCGCCGCGCTGCCCGTGAGCATCGTCGCGAGGTAGTACACGTTGAACAGGCCACGGATGAAGCGCGAGTCCAGCGGCGTGTCGTGCTTGAGGATCAGCAGCGGCAGCGATCCCATCATGAAAAAGCCCATCCACACGAGCAGCAGGACTGTCGCCATGAGTGCAAAGACGATGGGAAGCATGAGGTGGGCCCCTTCCGCGGTGCCGGAGCATACCGCCGGGCAAGGCAGTCGCGGTACCGGGAAATCGTGCGGGGCCAACGCCATTTCCGTAAGCGAAAAGGGTTCATGAAGATGTCACCGCTTGCAACGATGCTGCTGCCCTCGATCTCCGAAAGCTGTGGCTGCCATGTTTCCCACCAAGACCGACAAGGCGCGCGACGAACTCCAGGGCGGACAGCGCACGCTCAGCCAGCGTGAACGCGCACTGCTGCTCATGGCCGACGGGCGGCGTTCGCTGAGCGACTTCAGCCCGCTGTTCAGCACCCGCGACGAAGCCGAGCAGGCCATCCAGACGCTGGTGCAGCGCGGCTATCTGCAGACTCCGAAGGTGGCGGTTGCCCCCGGCGACGCCGTGCCCCCTGCCCCGGCGCCCGCCCAACCCGCACCCATCCCCGCCAGCGAGCCGATCCAGATCGCCACGTCGGCCGACACCTTCGACGGCAAGCGCTCCCTGGCCACCACGCGCATGTTCCTGTTCGACATCTGCGAGCGCATGTTCGTGCGCCGCGATCCCAAGTTCGCGCTGCAGATGCGCGACGCCCTGCGCGAAGCCCGCGACCGCGAAGCCATGCTGACCATCGCCGCGCTCATGCTCACGGAAATCGAGAAAGCCGCCGGCCCCGAGCGCGCCGAGTCGCTGCGCGAGCGGATCGACAAGCTGCTGCCGCCGACTGAGATAGTTCACTGAGATTGTTCGAGCGAGAGCCAGCCAGTCGCGAATCTTGCAGACGAGAAGCCTGGTCCGGTGTTAGGCTGAATTGAAGGCAGGCGGTCGCCAGCGGCGTCTCTTGCTCCAACGCTCTCATCCACGCACAAACGGAGAACAAGCTCATGGCCCTCACCAAGTTCGGATTCATCGTGACCGGAGACCGATTTGTCCAGCATCAGGGGACAGTGCAGTTTCAGATGAAGGTGGTGGGCGTCGCAACGGCCTCCGAGGGCATCGAGGTCGCGCAGGAGATGGTTCGCGAAGGCGTGCAGCTCATCGAACTATGCGGTGGATTCAGCCCCGTGTGGGCGGGCAAGATCATCGAGGCCATAGACTATGCCGTGCCCGTCGGCGTAGTCGCGTATGGACCGGAGTCGATCGACGCCATGCACCGCCTGTTCTCGTAGGCAAGACGGGCATTCGGCGGCAACTCAGGCTTGCTGGCTGCCGAGAAATCTTGCGACTAGGGGCCGCGTGGCTTTCCTTGTGACCCTGAATATTTTGGCTCTCATGGGGAATGACGGAGGCAACGGGCGGAGCACGATTCCCCTGCCTGGCGCCTTGCCCAGGCTTTCCTGAACGATCGCCAATCCAACACCCGCGTCTACCAGCCCGAGCACGACGGAAGGCTCCGCCGCTTCGAATCGAACGTTGGGGATGAAGCCTGCGCTCGCACACGCCCCCATCAAACTCTGCCGAGCCTCTGGGGAGTCTTTTTCGGGAAGGGCTATGAATGCCTCCCCATCCAGCTTTCGCGGATCAAAGCGCCCCTTGGCCAGCGGGTGATTCCTGGGCATCGCGACAGCAAACCCTTCATCCGCGATCTGCTCTGCGACAAGCGGACTGTTTTGCAAGGGCGGCGAGTAAGAGAATCCGACATCGATTCCGCCGAACTGCAAGGCTTCGAACTGTTGCCTAGAGCGAAGGTTCTTCAGCTCGATCCTGGCGTGCGGCGCGACCTTCAGGAAGCGCTTGATGGCCGTCTGGAGCGCTCCTACGTGAATGGCGCCCTCCACGAAACCAAGCGTCAAAGAGCCCGTCCTTCCCTCGGCCTCATCCCGGATCCGATCCTCCAGCTGCTGCGCATGTTCCATGAGGGCTTTTGCCTCATCGAGGAACTGCCGCCCCGCGTCCGTCAGCTGAAGCCGCTTCCGCTCTCTCGAGAAGAGTGCCGTACCCAGACGTTCTTCCAGCGCAATGATTTGGCGGCTCAACGGCGATTGGGAAATGTGCAGCAGCGTTGCCGCTTTTCCAACGTTCAACGTCTCTGCGACAGCGACGAAATAGTGGAGTTTCTGGAGATCGATCATCAGACCTTCTATGTCTCATCAGATGCAAAAACAGACATAGACAATCTTATCTGTTACGCAAAGAATTACCCGAAACAAATCCATTCAACCAGACAGGCTGAGTCATAAAAAGATTCGGGAGGAGTCTCGCGTGAAGTTGGGAAGCTATGCCGCCGACAGCGGAAATGGATATCGAACGATCTGTGACTACGTCGGTTTGAGAGGGGTCACCGACCGCAATCTGGTTGCCTACACCTTCTTGCACAACCCTGAAGACAAGAGCTCGTACCAGCGGATCACATATGGAGAGCTACTGGATCGCGTTATCTCGTTCTCGGCCCGGCTGCAGCAAGTGGCCGCACCGGGTGAGCGCGCGATTCTTCTCTACCCGCCCGGCATCGACTACATAGTTGCGTTCTACAGTTGCCTTTGGGCTGGCCTTGCGGCGGTTCCCGCATACCCGGTCAAGAACAATCAACACCGTGATCGACTCCGTGCGGTCATCGCGGACTGCACTGCATCGATCATCCTGACGCAGGCGGTCGACCTGACAAAGCTCCAGGAAACCCGCTCATCCAGTTTTCCCCTCGGGGAACACCAGATCATTTCCGAGGCTGTCTGTGCCGAACCGGGTCAGTTGGCGCTTCGTTTGCAGCATCCCGTCGCCACGGAATTGGCTTTCCTGCAGTACACCTCTGGCTCGACTGGCGAGCCGAAGGGAGTCATGGTCACGCATTCGAATCTGATCCACAACCTAGGCGAGATCCGCGACAAGTTCGGCAGTACGCGCGAGACCGTGATGGTGAGTTGGCTACCTCCGTATCACGACATGGGCCTGATCTCCGCGATCCTCGAACCGCTATTCGTGGGATTCCATGCTGTTCTCATGTCGCCCTTCTCGTTCATTCAGCGCCCCATGCGATGGCTGAACGCGATTTCCGAATACAAGGCGACGCTGTCCGGCGGGCCGAACTTCGCCTTCGACCTGGTTGCCAACGCCCGCGATCCGGTCTCTCAGACGCTATCGCTCAATACCCTGCGCATCATGTACAGCGGCGCGGAACCCATCCAGGTCGCCACCTTGAAACGATTTTGCGAGAGTTTTTCCTCGGCGGGCTTCGTGCCCGAGATGCTCTATCCATGCTACGGCCTGGCGGAAGGCACTCTGTTTTCTTCGGGCGGAGACGCGACGTCGGCGCCCGTCCTGCTGAACACCATCAGCAAGCAGATGATGCAATGGGACGGCGCAACGGCATCCGAAACATTTACACCACCCCCCAATCAGGGAATCAAGGTCGGGTGCGGCCGCACTCTCGCACAACAAGAGATCCGCATCGTCGATCCCGATGGCCTCCAAGAGCTTGAGGATGGCGAAGAAGGCGAAATATGGGTCAGCGGCCCGAGCATTGCAAAGGGGTACTGGCAGCGGGATGAGCAGACCCGCGAGGTCTTCAGCGCATACACCGAATCCGGAGCAGGTCCTTTTCTGCGTACGGGCGATCTCGGGTTTCTCGTGAATGAGGAGCTGTTCGTCACTGGCCGCATCAAGGACACGATCATCGTCAGGGGCAAGAAGTACTACCCTCAAGACATCGAGCGCGCAGTCGAAGCGACCATCGCCGAAGTCAGGCCGTCATGCACCGTCGCATTCAACGTCGGCGACGAGGGGGAGATTGCCGTGGTCGCGGAAATCGAGCGCACCGCGCGCAAATCGGACCCGGACGCGTTGCTGGCGGACATCCGCAAAGCCGTCGGAAAGCAGTCTCAGCTCTTCCCCTTCACCGTCGTCATCGTGGCGCCAGGAAGAACGCTGAAGACCTCCAGCGGAAAGGTTCAGCGACGCCTCACGCGCAAGTTGCTGGAGCGGCAGGAAATGGAGGTCTGGGCGCAATGGACCCGTCCTTCAGGCCAAGACACCCATACCCAACAAAGCGGCTCCCTGGCAACTGCCGTCGAAAGCTAGACACATGCTCACTCCAAATGCACCAAATCAGGCGCTCCTGAGGCAACGCGCGCGCACCAGCAGGCGGGATCTGATCCTGGCGCTGACGGCCAACATCGTGCCGCTGCTGGGAGCCATTTTTCTGCTCGTCTCGATTCTTGCGTTCGGAATGCCAGTGCACCTCTTCGACGTCGTGCTGTTCGCGGTGTGCTATTTCCTGGCGATGGTCGGCCTGGAGGTCGGCTTTCACCGGTACTTCGCACACAAGTCTTTCAAGACGACCAAACCCGTGGAAATGATGCTGGGCATCCTGGGGTCGATGAGTTTCCAGGGAGGGGTGATTCTCTGGACCGCGACCCATAGGCGGCATCACGGAAACACGGACGAACCCAGCGACCCTCACAGCCCTGTCGCACCGGCCGGCAGTCCCCCGGGTCGCCGCATCGCCCAATTCATGCATGCATACATCGGCTGGATGTTCAACCCCGACTCGCTCAAGCCCAAGGGGTGGGAACGGATGACGCCCGATATGTTCCGCCGGCCCGACCTGTTCAGGCTGCATGTGACCTACGCCAAGTGGGGAATCCTGGGCATTGTCATTCCCGCGCTCATCGGTGCTGCCTGGTACCAATCGTGGCAAGGTTTTCTCTCCGGACTTCTTTGGGGCGGACTGCTGCGAATCTTCGTGGCCAATCAGATGTACTACATCACCAACTCGTTCGGGCATCTGGTTGGCACGCGGCCATTCCGCCGCGCCGACAACAGCCGCAACAACCTGTTGCTCGCGATTCCGACTCTTGGCCTTTCGCTACACAACAACCATCACGAATTTCCGGCCTCTGCCAGCGTTTCGCTGCATTGGTGGCAACCCGACATTTCCGCTCTGGTCATCCGGATCCTGGAACGCCTCGGACTTGTCTGGGATGTTCGCAGACCCACGCAAGAACAGATCCTCGAAGCAAAGCAACGTTACTCGGTCGAGTACGAACCAGGAAAGAAAAAAGCATGAAGCAAGAAGCAAGCACCCAAGTCAATCTCGATGAACTCAGGGCTTGGCTGATCAACTACATCAGCAGGCGGTGCGACATCCCGGCAGCCGAACTGCATTCCGGCATCCCGTTTGAAGAGTTCGGCATCGACTCCGTGCAAGCCGTCGAGATCACGGCAGAACTGGAGCAGGAGTTCCACATTCCCGTCGAACCGACGGCGCTGTTCGAGTTCAACACCATTGAACTTCTCGTGGCGCACGTTTCGTCTTGCAGCAGTTCGGCGCCGACAACGAAGTGAACCGGCAGAAAACCGCAATACCCGAATGAGACCCGCAGAGACTGTAGCAGCACCGCAGCGCCCCGGGCTGAGCGTGCCGGGATCCGTTGTGCTGCTGGCGCTGGGGATGTTCGCGATCGGCGCCGATGGATTCGTGATCGCGGGCATCCTTCCAGATCTGGCGACAGGGCTTCAGGTGTCGCTGTCCCAGGCAGGCCTGCTGGTGTCGGCGTTCGCGCTGACTTACGCGATAAGCGCCCCGATCCTAGGTGCCGTATTGGGCGGAAAATCTCTTCGGACGATCCTCATCGCGTCGATGGGCGTCTTCGCCGCTGCCAATCTTGCGGCAGCCCTGTCGGAGCAATACGCCTGGCTCTTGCTGTGGCGCCTGATCGCGGCAATGAGTGCCGCGGCTTATTCGCCGGCAGCAGTTGCGGCTGCCATCAACCTTCTGCCTCCCGAAAAACGTGCCCAGGCCAGCAGCTTCGTCTTGGGGGGACTGACGGCCGCCCTCGTCACGGCCGTCCCTCTGGGTTTGATGCTCGCAAGCGTAAGTTCGTGGCGGATGACCTTCATCCTGATTGCGACCCTGGCCGCAGCCGCGGCCGCGGCGCTCTGGTGGGTGATGCCGGCCAACTTCCAGTCCAGGAGCCTTTCGCTGGGAGAGCGCCTGTCGCCACTCCGAAACGGCGACGTGATCCGGGCTCTTGCAAGTTGCTTCGTATGGATGGCGGGTGGCATTGCCACATATACGTTCATCGTCCCGATCAGCCAGTCCGCGACCGGCTGGTCGGCAGACAAGACAAGCTTTGTCTTGTTGATCTATGGTGCGGCGGCCATTGCCGGGAATCTCATCGGTGGACGGCTCGGCGATTTCCTCAAAACACCCGTACGCGCACTGCAGTACTTTCTTTGTGCGCATCTCGCTTCTTTGCTCCTGATGAGTCTGGCCGTGTTCAGCGGCCCTCCCTTGGGGGTGTGGCTCTTCCCGGTTGCCGTCGCCATCTTTGCGGCATCCGGCTGGGCATGCACACCCCCGCAGGCTTCTCGTCTTGTGTCACCGAGCCCGCCACACGCCGTACAGGTGATTGCACTCAACACCATGGCCACCTACTTTGGCATGGCCGCAGGGGCTGCACTGGGAGGACTCCTCTCGACAAACGGCACCTTGCTTTTCATTCCCCTGGCTGGCGCCGCAGCTCAATGCATCGCCATCTGGATGGTGTCCACTCGCGGAGAACAACGTTCATGAAGGCTGTACACGAATCGCAACCCGACGTTGCGGTCATTGGCGCAGGCCCTTCCGGCTTGGCCACAATGCGGAATCTTAAGGAGGCGGGCATCGACTTCGTCGGCTACGAATCGCATGCCGGCATAGGGGGGATCTGGGACCGGGCCAACCCGAAGAGTTCGGTGTATCGGAACACACACACCATCACATCGAAGGGGATCACCGCATTCAGCGACTTCCCTATGCCGGATGATTTTCCGGTCTACCCGGGTCATCCCCAGGTGCTCAAGTATCTCAACAGCTACGCGGACAACTTTGGACTGCGAGCACACATCCGATTCAACGACGCCGTCGAAAAGATCACGAGATCAACGGATGGCGGATGGGTGGTCAGTTCAGCCAGCGGAACTCAAGCATGGTTTCGCGATGTCATCATTGCAAACGGGCATAACTGGTATCCGAGGAAGCCGGATTTTCCGGGGATATTTGCTGGCAGGGTCCTCCATGCCAGCGAATACACGGACGCTAGTGAATTCGCGGACAAGCGGGTCCCGGTCATCGGCGCGGGCAACTCTGGCTGCGACATCGCCGTCGAGTGTTGCCAGATTTCCCCTCGCGTGGTCCTCAGCATGCGCCGCGGCTACAACTTCTATCCGAAGTTCATTGCCGGCTACCCCGCCGACCAGGTCGGCATGAAGGTGCGCTCGATGGGACTTCCAAGTAAATGGGCGTCGAAGATCATGGGCTGGCTCCTGCGCCTTTCGGCGGGCGATCAACAACGCATGGGGCTTCCGAAGCCCGACCATCGCCCGCTGCAGACCCCGGCCATCGTCAACACACTGGTCCCCTACTACGCGGCACATGGCCGAATCGCCATCGCGCCAGGCGTCGAAAGCTTTGAAGGCAGCACGGTGCGTTTCAGCGATGGTTCGGCACAGGAGTTCGATGTCGTCGTCCTGGCGACTGGCTATGAGATCCATATCCCGTTTGTCTCGAACGGAGATCTCGACTGGCAAGGAAACAAGCCGGACTTTTATTTGTATGCGTTTTCCAAGAAGTTCGACGATCTGTTCATTGCGGGAATGACCGACTCGACCGGCGGGCACTTCCCGACAGTCGAGCTTCAGTCCAGGGTGATCTCCCAATACATCACAGCCAAGCGGACCTATCCCGCGAAGGCACGCCAGTTCGACGAGTTGATCAGGAAAAACAACGTCGACCTGAACAACGGTATCGATTTCATCGACATCCCCCGCAACGCAACGCAGTTCTCGCTGCTCGCTTTCCGCAGGGCCCTGACCGAGCATCTCGACCTTCTCGCAACTGCCTGACCACCATGGGAACGATTCATTCACGACTCGGTGATCCCCGCATCAACACAGGGTCCGGCGAAGCCAACGCACTTATCCCCGAGCGAACGCCCGAACTCCTTCAAACGGCACTGACCTACGCTCTGGGTTCTGTTCCTTACAACAGCGCGACTCAGTTTCTCGAGTTCTTCGACGAGAGAATTCTGGCGCCCAACTGGGGAATGTCATGCGTTCGGCAGTCCGTCCGGGTGGACGAACACCTTCAATCCATCGGTGGCCCGAAAGGCATCTACATCCGCAATGGCCGCCACGTCGCATCGATCTATCCGGACAGCCACGGAATCGCCGTGCTGGACCCCTACTTGCTGCACAAGGCGCCGCTCATCCTGAATTACGAGGACCGGGTCGGTGATTGCATCGAGGCCTCAGTCCCCGCCTATCCCGTGCGCATCGACGATGAGGGCCTTGCACGCTGGGGGAAGATGCGGGCGGTGCTGAATGTAGAGAAGCGCACCTTGCAACTCGACTACACCCGCTTCAGCCCCCGGCGCCAGCAAAACTACCTCTATCGGTCCTTCGGTCTGAGTCTCGATGAGGTCGCAATCTTTCCCTCGCCACTTCCTGTCGCACATGCGCGGCTCGTGCATCCGGAGCAGAACAACCTCTCGGTACGCGTTCTGGATCTCCCGCGGCAAGCACTCAGCGAAGTCATCCTGCCGCTTTGCGGGGTGACAGCCGATCGGCCTGCGACCGAAGATCAGCTGATCAGCCGAGACAACCAGGGCCGGGTGAGTACAGCGGGCTCGCCCGGCTTCGACGAAAACCTCACGAGTGTCGCCAGGGTCGTGGGTGTAAGCGCCCAGGAGGTCGTCGACATCCTCCTTCATACATCACGCGTCTATTCGAAGGTCGCGCCCGACGACCGGGTTCTCGCGCCCTATCCGTTGATGAGGGAATGAACACAAGAATTTCTGGATTGCAAATGCTGCCTCCTCATCCCCGATCTTTCTTCCTTGCAGGCGTCATGCAAGGCGCGCGCGGCGGACGCGATCTCGCGGACCAGTCGTACCGCCCGGCGATCGCAAGAGCCATCCGACGCCACTTTCCGAATGCCGTGGTGCACGACCCCGCCGAACGAATGTGGGACAACCTGCAAACCTCCCGCGAACGCATTCGCGAGGCGCACACCGCCTTGCTCCAGACGCCCAAGGTAGCCAGGTCCAACCTGGACCCTGCGCTGCTGGAGTTGACGCAAATATTCCACCGGCAGACGGCGATGGCGGGTAACTGCGATGTCTGCGTCGTCTTCCTACCGAACAACGAGCCAAGCATGGGAACAGCCGCGGAGATGTTGACAGCCCACAACGCTGGACGGTTCGTGGTCGCGATTACCGGCATGCGGCAGAACCTGGCTGTGCTCGCCTGCTCCCAACTGATCGTCGAAAGCATGGAGACGTTCGAAAACTGGCTTTCGACGCTTGCAGTTTCACCCACGACGAAGGAAGGAGCCACCTGATGGTTGATGTTGAACTGTTGGTACGCGAGAGCGAGCGACCGGCGGAATTCCCCGGCCTCGATATCAAGACGAAATACCGCAAGGTATTGAATGAAGTGGTGGACGGCACCGATATCGCACCGATCCCGATTGCGACGATCGGCCTTCCTTTTGCCACGCCATGCGCTGCGAGCTGGGAGTACGGACGGCTCTCCGGTGTCTACACGCCACCTTCGCATGCCGCGATGCCTACCGGCAACATCTTTGGCGGATACCTCACGGGCCTGGTTGACCAGTGGGCCGGACTCGCTACTTACTCGGTCATACCCGATCGACTGCAAGTGCTCACCGTCAACATGAACATAGACTTCAAGGCCCCAGCCGTGATTACGGAAACCCGGCTGCAGGCCAGCGTGACGGCATTGACGGAAAGAAAAGCCATCGTTCAGGTGTTCGCCTGGCAGGCTGACATCCTTCTCTTCGAGGCGAACGTGGTCGAGGTCCTGGCGCCCTGGCGCGTCAAGCCAGCCTGAGGCTGGGGATCACAATGAATCGGACATCGCCACTTCTGCGCCCGATCACGATATCGGGCACCCTTTTGAACAACCGCGTCTTCATGGCGCCGATGACGCGCATGCGGGCCAACGGCACGGAATGTCCGACACTGCTGACCGCCAGGTACTACGCACAGAGGGCAACCGCCGGTTTGATCGTCACCGAGGCCACGCAGGTCTGCGCCCAAGGCAAGGGCTACTTCGGCACACCGGGTATCTACACCAATGCGCAGGAAGGTGCGTGGAGCCGCGTGGTGAAAGCGGTGCACGAAGCGGGCGGCCGAATTGCAATGCAACTCTGGCACGTGGGCCGCATCTCGCACAGCCTGAACCAGCCGGACGGCGCGCAGCCGGTCGCTCCTTCAGCCGTCGCCACACGACGCTCGAAGGTAAGCGTCTTCAAGAACGGGCGACTCCAGGAAGTACCCTGCGAGCCAGCAAGGGAGCTTTCAGGCGATGAAATTTCCGTGATCGTCTCGCAGTACGCGGCAGCGGCCGAACGTGCAAAGCGGGCAGGCTTTGACTTTGTCGAAATTCATGCGGCCAACGGCTATCTGATCAACCAGTTTCTTTCCACGAATACCAACCTTCGGACAGACCAATACGGCGGCTCTCTTGAAAATCGGGCCCGCTTCCTGGAAGAAATCGTCGATGCAGTCTCTCTTGTCATCGGCGCAGGCAGGGTCGGAGTTCGCATATCGCCCAATGGGGTATTCAACGATATCGCCGACAGCGAAGCCGAACAAATGGCCTGTTTGCTAGCCCACAGCCTCAACGCCAAGGGGATCGCGTATCTGCACGTCGCAGAACCCGACTGGGCGGGCGGCGTTGCATTGACTGCAGCATTCCGACAGGGGCTACGCGAAAGATTCAGGAATTGCCTGGTTTTTTGCGGAAATTTCGACCAGAAATCAGGGGAGGAATTGCTGGCGCAAAAAGTTGCGGATGCGATGGCGTTTGGTCGTCTGTACATCGCGAATCCGGATCTGGTGACTCGCTTTGCCAGCGGCGCCAAGCTGAATGTGGCCGACCCATCGACTTTCTATTTCGGCAACACCAAGGGGTATACCGACTATCCGTCATTGGGAAGCGCCGAGGCCACAACGGCAACCGCTTGACCAGAGCGGCCGGCCGATAGTCCTTGGAACACGCCCTAGCCGATCAACTACACTCTCGAAGGTCAGGAGAGAGCCCCGCCAGCCGGGGCCGCCGAAGGCGCAGGGGTTTCCCGAACGCTCAGGCAAAAGGACTGACAAGGCGCCGGCGAACACCGGCGTTTCCTTGCTGGAGAGAGGCCGCCGTACCGCAAACGGCGCAGCGGCCCACCGAAGGAGCAAACCCCGATCGTGGGGCGAATCTCTCAGGTAAAGCGGACAGCAGGGGTGGCCCATGGCTTGCGTCATGGATTTTGTCTGCCCCTTTGGAGTGCCCCGTGGCCGCTTCCTCCGCACCCGCTACCGAACTTCTCAAGACGCCGCTGCACGCCCTTCACGTGGAGCTCGGCGCCCGCATGGTGCCATTCGCCGGCTATTCCATGCCGGTGCAGTACCCCGCCGGCCTCATGGCCGAACACAAGCACACGCGCGATGCGGCCGGCCTGTTCGACATCTCCCACATGGGCCAGCTGCGCCTGGTCGGCCCCGACGCCGCGGCCGCCTTCGAAACCCTGATGCCCGTCGACGTGATCGACCTGCCCGCCGGCAAGCAGCGCTACGGCCTGCTGCTGAACGACGAGGGCGGCATCCTCGACGACCTGATGTTCTTCAACGAAGGCCACGGCTCGCTCTTCGTGATCGTCAACGGCGCCTGCAAGGTGGCCGACATCGCCCACATCCAGCAGAAGATCGGCTCCCGCTGCGAAGTGCAGCCCTTGCCCGACCACGCCCTGCTCGCGCTGCAGGGCCCCAAGGCCGCGGCCACGCTGGCGCGGCTGTCGCCCGGCATCGAGCGCTTCGTGTTCATGACGGGCGGCGCGGTGCAGATCGGCGGCATTGCCGCCTTCGTCACCCGCAGCGGCTACACCGGCGAAGACGGCTTCGAGATCTCGGTAGCCGCCAAGGATGCCGAGCCGCTGGCCCGCCTGCTGCTGGCCCAGCCCGAGGTCAAGCCCATCGGCCTGGGCGCGCGCAATTCGCTGCGGCTCGAAGCCGGCCTGTGCCTGTACGGCAACGACATCGACACCACCACCACGCCGGTCGAGGCTTCGCTCAACTGGGCGATGCAGAAGGTGCGCCGCGCGGGCGGCGCGCGCGAAGGCGGCTTCCCCGGCGCCGCGAAGATCCTCGCGCAGCTTGCCGCCGCCACGGCAGGCACCGCCGGCCACACCGACCACGACACGCTGAAGCGCAAGCGCGTGGGCCTCGTGGCGCTGGAGCGCATTCCGGTGCGCGACGGCACGGTGCTGCAGTCATTCGAAGGCCAGGACATCGGCATCGTCACCAGCGGCCTGCTCGGCCCCACGGCCGACCGCTGCATCGCCATGGGCTACGTGGCCACCGCCTTCGCAGAGCCCGGCACCCGCGTGCAGGCCATCGTGCGCGGCAAGCCGGTGCCGATGGAAGTCTCGACCATGCCTTTCGTGCCGACCCGCTATTACCGCGGCTGAAAGCGGCAGACCCGGCTAGGCTCTGCACCCCGATTCATTTTTTCCACGAGGAGTTTTCTCACCATGAGCATCAAGTACACCAAGGACCACGAATGGGTGTCGGCCGAAGGCGACGCAGCCACCGTCGGCATCACCTTGCACGCGCAGGACGCGCTGGGCGACGTGGTGTTCGTCGACCTGCCCGAAGTCGGCAAGACCTTCGCGCAGGGCGAAGTTGCCGGCGTCGTCGAGTCGGTCAAGGCGGCAGCCGACGTTTTCATGCCCGTGTCGGGCGAGATCACCGAAGTCAACGAAGCCCTGCGCGCCGACCCCTCGCTGGCCAACAGCGACCCGCTGGCCGCCGGCTGGTTCTTCAAGGTCAAGCTGAGCGAGCCCGCGCAGCTCGACGCCCTGCTGGACGCCGCCAGCTACGACAAGTTCGCGGCCGAGTCCTGATCGCCTGATTTTTCTTCCGAGCCCCCTTCTTCCCGAGCCCCCACCGCCATGCCGATTCCCGCCCTTCCCTCTTTGCAAGAACTAGAGAATGCCGAAGAATTTCTCGCCCGCCACATCGGCATCGATGCGGCGGACGAGGCGCGCATGCTGCCGGTGATCGGCTCGGAAACGCGCTCGGAGCTCATCGACGGCATCGTGCCCGCGGCCATCCGCCGGGCGCGGCCGATGCGGCTGCCGGCCCCCGTGACCGAAGCCGACGCGCTGGCCGAACTGAAGGCGATGGCCTCGAAGAACAAGGTGTTCAGGAACTTCATCGGCCAGGGCTACTACGGCACGCACACGCCGGGCGTCATCCTGCGCAACATCCTCGAGAACCCCGCCTGGTACACCGCCTACACGCCCTACCAGGCAGAGATCTCGCAGGGCCGCATGGAAGCCCTGCTCAATTTCCAGACGATGGTGTGCGACCTCACGGGCATGGCCATCGCCAATGCGTCGATGCTCGACGAAGCCACGGCCGCCGCCGAAGCCATGACGCTCGCCAAGCGCAGCGTTAAAGCCAAGAGCAACGTGTTCCTGGTGTCGGGCGACTGCCATCCGCAGACCATCGAAGTCATCAAGACGCGCGCCGCGCCGCTGGGCATCGAAGTGAAGGTGAGCACGGTGTCGGAAACGCTGCCGCACCTGATGGCGAGCGGCGCCTTCTTCGGCGTGCTCGCGCAGTACCCGGCCACCACCGGCCACGTGCACGACCTGCGCCCGCTCGCGGGCCATGCGCACCAGTGCGACGCCGCCTTCATCGTGGCGGCCGACCTGCTGGCGCTGACGCTGCTGGTCGCGCCCGGCGAGTTCGACGCCGACATCGTCTGCGGCACCACGCAGCGCTTCGGCATGCCGCTGTGCAACGGCGGCCCGCACGCCGCCTACCTGGCCTGCCGCGACGAGTTCAAGCGCTCGCTGCCGGGCCGCCTGGTGGGCGTGAGCGTCGACACGCACGGCCAGCCCGCCTACCGCCTCGCGCTGCAGACGCGCGAGCAGCACATCCGCCGCGAGAAGGCCACCTCCAACATCTGCACCGCGCAGGTGCTGCCGGCCGTGGTGGCCAGCATGTACGCCGTGTACCACGGGCCCGACGGCCTCACACGCATCGCGCAGCGCGTGGCGGCGCTCACCGCCATCCTGTCGGCGGGCCTGTCGCAGATGGGCCGCGAGCCGGTCAACACCACCGCCTTCGATTCGCTGACCATCCGCACCGGCGACGACACGCCGGCCATCATCGAGCGCGCGCAAGCCGCCGGCGTCAACCTGCGCCAGCGCCTGCAGCAGCACCTGGGCATCTCGCTCGACGAGACCACCACGCGTGCCGACGTCGAGACGCTGTGGGCCCTGTTCGCGCCCGCCGGCAAGCCGCTGCCGCGTTTCGACGACCTGGCCGCGAACACCACGCCGCTGATCCCCGAAGACCTGCGCCGCGCGAGCGCCTTCCTCACGCACCCGGTGTTCAACACCCACAAGAGCGAGACCGCCATGCTGCGCTACATCCGCAGCCTGTCGGACAAGGACCTGGCGCTCGACCGCAGCATGATCCCGCTGGGCAGCTGCACCATGAAGCTCAACGCGACCAGCGAGATGATCCCCATCACCTGGCCCGAGTTCGCCAACATCCATCCCTTCGCGCCGGCCGAACAGCAGCTCGGCTATGCCCAGCTCGATGCGCAGCTGCGCGCCTGGCTGTGCGAGGCCACCGGCTACGCGGGCATCAGCCTGCAGCCCAATGCGGGTTCGCAGGGCGAGTACGCGGGCCTGCTGGCCATCAAATCGTTCCATGAAGCCAAGGGCCAGGGGCATCGCAACATCTGCCTGATTCCATCGTCCGCGCACGGCACCAACCCCGCGAGCGCGCAGATGGTGGGCCTGCAGGTGGTGGTGACGGCCTGCGACGCGCAGGGCAATGTCGACATGGACGACCTGAAGCGCGCCTGCGAGAAGCACAGCGCCAACCTGGCCGCGGTGATGATCACCTACCCCAGCACGCACGGCGTGTTCGAAACCCGCGTGAAGGAACTCTGCGAGCTGGTGCATGCGCACGGCGGCCGAGTGTACGTGGACGGCGCCAACATGAACGCGCTGGTCGGCGTGGCCGCGCCGGGCGAGTTCGGCGGCGACGTGAGCCACCTGAACCTGCACAAGACTTTCTGCATTCCGCATGGCGGCGGCGGCCCGGGCGTGGGTCCGGTCTGCGTGGTCGAAGACCTGGTGCCGTACCTGCCGGGCCATGTGACGGCCGGCTTGCCCTCGCACGGCGTGGGTGCCGTGTCGGCGGCCCCGCTGGGCAACGCGGCCGTGCTGCCGATCAGCTGGATGTACTGCCGCATGATGGGCGCCAAGGGCCTGCAGGCCGCGACCGAGACGGCCATCCTGAGCGCCAACTACATCAGCGCGCGCCTGAAGGACCACTACCCCACGCTGTACGCCAGCCCCAATGGCCACGTAGCGCACGAGTGCATCCTCGACCTGCGCCCGCTCAAGGACACCAGCGGCGTCACCGCCGAGGACGTGGCCAAGCGCCTGATCGACTACGGCTTCCACGCGCCCACGCTGAGCTTCCCCGTGCCCGGCACGCTGATGGTGGAGCCCACCGAGAGCGAGCCGCTGGCCGAGCTCGACCGCTTCATCGACGCGATGATCGCCATCCGCGGCGAAATCCGCCGCATCGAGGAAGGCGTCTGGCCGAAGGAAGACAACCCGCTCAAGCACGCGCCGCACACCGCCGCGAGCCTGCTGGGCACCGAGTGGAGCCACCCGTACTCGCGCGAACTCGGCGCGTTCCCGCTGGCCACGCTCAAGAACGCCAAGTACTGGCCGCCGATCGGCCGCGTCGACAACGTGTACGGCGACCGCAACCTGTTCTGCAGCTGCGTGCCCGTGGGCGACTACCAGGAAACCGAAGAGGCCTGAGTCCAGGTGCCCAGGCCGGCCTGGGCTACTGCGACTTCTTCTTCGCGAGGTCGGCCGTCGCGATCTGCTGGCGCAGCGCGCGCAGGCTGGCCTTCATCTTGCGCTCGTTCTCCGGGCCCATGCGCACCATGATCTTCTGGCCGGCGCTCGCCTTCTCCAGCGCCTGGTCGACGTATTCGTAGCGCACCCAGGGGCGCTGCGAAGGCACGTCGCCCTTGACCTCGACCAGCCGCACCTGCACCGGGCCCTTGGGCTCGGGCGCCTGCAGCAGGTTGTCGATCACCGCGATGAGCCGGTCGTTGAAATAGCGCCCCGGGTAGCCCAGCTCTTCATAGGCCTGCTGGAACAGCGGATAGAGCCTGGCGTACACCGCCGCGGCCTTGGCCGGATCGACCGACTGCACCAGCATCACGAAGCCGTTGTAGCGCGCCGCGTTGTTGGCGGAAATGGTCTGCGCCTCGCCCTGCCCTTCGGTGATGAAGCGCTGGCCCGTGGGCTGCACTGGCCATGCGCTGGCGGGCGCCTGCTCGCGCGCCAGGTTGTCCACCGTGGCCACGAAGCGCCGCACGATGCCGTCGGAACGCAGGAAGGCTTCGGCGTTCTTCGCGCCCAGCAGCTCGGCCAGCGCCTTCATCACGCGCGAATCGGAATCGGCGAGCTTGGGCAGTGCGGCGTCGGGCGGCGCGAGCGCATCGACCGGGTTCTGCGGGCCGGTGGGCTCGGCCTTTGCGGGCGGTGGTGGCGGCGGTGCGTCGGCCGGCGCGGCGGCCACGGGCGTGGGCTCCGGCGGCTTTTGCTGTTGCTGGTACCAGCGCCAGCCGAAGAAGCCGGCGGCCAGCAGCACCAGCACGATGACGATGATCGTGCCAACGGGCGTCTCGCGGCGGGGGCGGAATTCGGGTGCGTCGCGCGTGTCGCGGATATCGCTTTCGGGCATGGGTCGGTTTCCTTTGGCTGGCGTGGAAGGCACAGGGAGACGAAGGCTATGGTGCACCAATAAGGGCACCGCAGCGTCCGCATCGCTCCCTGTCGTCGTAACGCCCTGTGACGTGCCGGCCCGGCGGAAGTTCAGTCAGCCTGCGAGCCGCACCACATGCGCCTGCCGCGGGTCGACCTTGCCGGCGTGCAGGTCGGCGATCACCGCCTGCGCATGCGCGAAGCCCTCGCCCTGCGCCAGCGCCATCCAGCGGTTGCCGGGCCGGCTGATCTCGGCGATGAAGCGGCCCTGCGCCTCGTTGAAACGGCGGTTGACCTCCTGCGGGCCCCAGTCGGCATTGCGCTTGCGGATCTGCACCGGCGCAAAGTAGAGCTGCGGCGCGGGGCCGGGCAGCATCGTGGAGTCGCCGAGGAACTCTGTCTTCTGCGCGGACCCCGCATAGCAGTCGTAGACCAGCGATGCGCCGAAGTGGTGGTGCACGGTCGCGCGCAGTTCGTCGTTGCCGGAGAAGTCGACATACAGCGTGGGCACGTCGGCGGGCAGCGTGGCGATCTCTTCATAGGCCAGCGCGCGGTCGTAGCAGCCCAGGCCCTCCACGAAGGCGCGATTGCCGTTGGACGTGGCGGCAATCAGCTCGAGGCCTTCGCGCCTGCCCAGGCAGAAGGCCGTGCCGAACGCGGTCTTGCTCGACGCGCTCGACACCACCACCTGCTTCGCGCCGAAGAAACCGTTGTCCTCCAGGAAGTCGGCCAGCATGAACGACGTGATGAACAGCGGACGCACCAGCATCTGGTAGTCCTCCAGCGCGGCGACGTAGCCCGCGTCGTTGCTGCAGCGCATGTACTGGTTGTAGGCCGACACCAGTTCGCTGCGGTGCGAGGCGCCGTCGTAGAAGCCGCGCGGCGTCACGCGCACCGGCTGCATGCGCAGGTGGCTCGCGATCGGGAAGTAGCCGTAGAAGCGCTCGCCCACTGCCACGCCCTCCACGTTCGAGGCCGCCACATCGGCGAAGCCCCAGGCCGGCATGTGGCCCCAGTCGGCGTCGCCGGTCGGAAAGAACTGCCAGTACTTCATGACCGCGTCGCCGAAGGCCGCGTAGGTGATGTTGTTGGTGGTCAGCGAGAAGCGGCCGATCTTCATCAGCACCTCGCCGGGTTGCAATGCGCCGGTGTCCTGCGTGGTCACGACACGGGTGGTGCCGAGTGCGTTCTTGCGCGTCTGGAGGCGGGTTAAAGTGAATGCGTTGTTCATTCGCAAACTGTATGGCGGCCCGCTTCGCGGCGGGTTCGGAAACCCGTCGATGCCGGACGCACCCCGCTCCAAGCCCCTGAAACGCCCCACGCAGGCACGCAGCAAGTTCACCGTGCAGGCGATCTACGACGCCTTTGTTCGGATTTGGAATGCGCACGGCTGGGAAGGCGTGACCACGCGCGCGGTGGCGCTCGAAACCGGCATCGCGGTCGGCACGCTGTACGACTACTTTCCCGACAAGGAGGCCCTGCTCTCGGGCTATGTGCGCCACTGCATCGAGTCGCTGCTCGCGCGGCTCGATGCGGATGTGATCGCGCCCGAAGACATTGGCTGGCGCGAACGCGTGCAGCGCCTGGTGCGCATCACCTGCGACACCCAGCTCGAAGGGCTGCCCGCCTTCGACCACGAGATGCTGATGCTCGAACACCGCGTGGCCGAGCCCAAGCACCACCGCCGGGTATACGACGAACTCGCGGCACGCTGGCTGCGGGCCTTCGCAACCTGCACGGACCTGGAGCCGCAGCCCTCGCCCGCCACCCTCCACGCCCTGCTGACCGCCTGCTGGGGCGCGCGCCGCTATCGGTTGCTGGTGCAGCCCGACGCGGCCGGCGACAACAGCGCCTGGCTCGCGGAGATGGAAGCGATGGTCATGGCGCGTCTGGCGATGCGCTGAGCGCCTGCAGCCACGCCAGCGTGGCCTGCAGCTCGGCGGGCCGTATCTCGTGCGCGCCCGGGAAGTCGCCGCCAGAGAGTGTCAGCGGCAATGTGCGCGCCAGTTCGCGCGTCACTTCCGCCGCGCTCGGCGGAATCACGTTGTCGGAGCTGCCGTGGCTCACCCACAGCGCCTTGCCCTCGAATGCATCGGCGGGCGCCACGTGCGGCACCACCTGCGACAGCAGCCGGCTGTGCCACACCATCGCGGCGCGCACGCTCTCTGGCTTGGTCAGCAGCAGCGACAGCGCCATGATCCCGCCCTGGCTGAAGCCGCCGACGATCACCCGCTCCGGCGGCACGCCGAGCTGCTGGCCGGCGGAGGCGATCATCTCGCCGACGAGGAAGCGGCTCTCGCGCTCCTGCTCTTCGTTGATCAGGCGCTCGCCGTTCGGCAGGAACTGGAACTCGAACCACGCATAGGCATCGGGCGACAGCACATACGGCGCGCGCAGGCTCAGCACATGAAAGTGCGGCGGCATCATGCGCGCGAGGCCGAACAGGTCCTGCTCGTTGCTGCCGACGCCGTGCATCAGCACCAGCAGCCAGGGTTCGGCGGTGCCCGGCCGGGCCGAGTGTTCGAGGAATTTGAGGGGCAGGTGAAGTTGGGTCATGAGAGTGAGAGCAGTGCTTATCGGATTGCCTGGAAGCCGCGTGCCAGCTCGCGCGTGAGTTCGGCCGCCGGCACCTCGCGGCAGCCGGTCGCGTTCTGGCCCGACCACAGCGGAGAAAAATCGCCGCTGCCCTTTGCCTCGGCCTTGGCACGCAGCGGCGCGATGCCCGAGGTGGCCAGCGGGAACTCCGGCGCCGCCGCGCCGATGGGGCCCAGTTCGCGCATCACGCGGTTCACGATGCCGCGCGCGGGCCGGCCGGTGAAGAGATTGGTCAGCGCCGTGTGGCGAGCGGCTTCGCTCTTGAGCGCGGCGCGGTGCAGCGCGCTGGTGGTCGCCTCGGGGGTCAGCATGTAGGCGGTGCCGATCTGCACGCCCGCCGCGCCCAGCGCCATCGCGGCAGCAACGCTGTTGGCATCGGCGATGCCGCCGGCCGCGATCACCGGCAGCTTGACGGCATGCACCAGCTGCGGCAGCAGCGCGAAGGTGCCGAGCTGCCTGGTCAGGTCATGCGACAGGAAGTGGCCGCGGTGCCCGCCGGCCTCCAGGCCCTGGGCGATGACCGCGTCGACGCCGCGCGCCTCGAGCCACAGCGCCTCGTCGAGCGTGGTGGCCGAAGCCAGCACCTTGGCGCCCCAGCCGCGCACCCGGGCCAGCAGCGCCTCGGACGGCAGCCCGAAATGAAAGCTCACCACCGGCGGGCGGAACTCGGCGATCAGGTCGGCCACGTCCGCGCTGAAAGGGTTGCGCCCCGGGCCGGCGGGAATGCTCGCGGCATCGATGCCGTGCTCCGCGTAGTACGGTGCCAGGGCGGCGCGCCATGCGGCTTCGCGCTCGGTGCTCGGTTCCGGCGGGGTGTGGCAGAAGAAGTTGACGTTGAAGGGCTTGTCCGTGCCCGCGCGGATGGCCGTGAGCTCGCTGCGCATGACCTCGGGGCTCAGCATGGCGCCAGGCAGCGAGCCGAGTCCGCCCGCATTGCTGACCGCGATCGCCATCGCGCTGCCTTGCACGCCGGCCATGGGCGCCTGGATGAGAGGGAGTTCGGTGCCGAGGATCTGCTGCAGCGTCGTCATTCGAAATGCGTCCTGGAATGTCGGGAAGCGGCCATTGTCCTGTCTGCGGGGAAGTGACGGCGGCGGCGGGGTCATCGGCATGCGGCTTCGGCACAATCGCGGGCATGCACATCCCCAGTTCCGACAGGCCGCGCGCCGCCCTGGCCAAGGCGGCTGTCGTTGCCGCGCTCATCGCGCTGGCCGGCTGCTCCCAGGAAGACAACAGCAACACCGCGTCCGACGTTCCGGCCGCCACCGAGGAAGCCCTGGCGCCAGCCGCCGAACTCGCCGCCCCTGCCTTTTCGGCGACGCTCAAGCGCGGCGACCTCATGCCGCTGGTGTTTCCCGGCTGGGAAGACAAGGACAAGGGCCGCGTCGGCACCGTGACGCTGCCCGACATCGGCAACGACGGCAAGCCCGTGCCCGACAGCGAAGGCGAGCAGCAGGCCGACGTGTCGCCGCGCGAGGTGGTGCGCCTGGACGACACCCACGCCGTGATGCTGACCGAGACCGTACCGCTGGACGACCAGGGCCAGCCCATGGACGCCCACGTCGCCGGCGCCTGGATCGGCGCCTACTTCTTCGAGCAGGGCAACGACGGCTGGGCGCTGTCCAAGCGCAACGACGCCGTGGGCTACCAGGGCTTCATGGGCAGCATCGGCAAGACCGCCGTCGAGCGCATCGCGCCGCAGCGCTTCGTGCTGACCGCCACCAGCGGCAGCTGCTGGCAGGGCTACTGCGGCAGCTGGCTGTCGGTGTACGAACTGGGCGCGAGCGAAGTGCGGGAAATGGTGAGCGGCATTCCGATGTCGGCAGGCAACGGCGGCGCCGACGGTGCCTGCGAGCAGGTGCTGGCCAACGAACGCCCAGAAACACCGCCGCGCGGCAGCTGCTTCGAGGTCGAAGGCTCGGCGCAGTTCGCGCTGGGCACCGACGACGAGCCCGGCGAAATGCGCCTGGTGTTCAGCGGCACGCGCACCTCCGGCGCGGGCGCGCGCGCCGAGTCGGTCGACAGCACCGTGGTGTACGCCTACCGCAAGGGCAGCTACGTGCCGGGCAGCGGGCGCAACCCGGTGCCTTCTTTCTGAGCGAGGCGCGGGCTGGGCCGCCGCGGCCCGCCTCGCGCTATTCCTCGCTGGTCCACTCCACGTGCACGCCCAGGCTGCGCAGGTTTTCCACGAAGCGCGGGTGCGCGCGGCGGATCGGCGTGGCGTTGCGGATTTCCGAGCGGCCTTCGATGCTCGCCGCCACCATGAACAGCGCGATCGCCACGCGAATGATGTAGGGGCTCTCGACCACCGCGGGCGTCAGCGGATTGCCGCCGAAAGTGATGAGCCGGTGCGGGTCCGACGAGAACACGTGCGCGCCGAACTTCGACAGCTCGCCGGTCCAGCCCAGCGCGCCGTCGTACACCTTGTTCCAGAACATCGCGTTGCCCTGCGCGCGCACGCCCAGCGCAATGAAGATCGGCAGCAGGTCGACCGGAAAGTACGGCCACGGCGCCGCTTCCACCTTGGTCAGCACGTTGCTGGTGAACGGCGTCTGCACCTTCAGCGGGCCGCTGCGCAGCGCACGCGACCAGCCGTCTTCATGCACGATCTGCACGCCGAACTTGGCGAAGGTGCGGTCCAGCAGCGGAAAGTTTTCAGGCGCGCTGTTGCGCACCACCACGTCGCCGCCGGTGATGGCGCCGAGCGCGAGGAAGGTGGTGATTTCGTGGAAGTCTTCGTCGAAGCGGAACTCCCCGCCCTTGAGCGTGCCGCCGCCGTGCACCGTGAGCCGCGAAGTGCCCATGCCGTCGATGCGCACGCCGATCATGGCCATGAAGCGGCAGAACTCCTGCACGTGCGGCTCCGACGCGGCGTTGGTCAGCGTCGATGTGCCGCCCGCGGCGGCCGCGCACAGCACGAAGTTCTCTGTGGTCGTGACCGAGGCGTAGTCCAGCCAGTGGTCGGTGGGCGTCAGCCGGCTCTTGCTGTAGACCAGCAGCGAGCCTTCGGTGCGCTCCACCTCGCCGCCGAAGCGCTGGAACACCTCCACATGCGGATCGATCTCGCGCACGCCCAGCGTGCAGCCCTTGACGTTGTCCTCCAGCCGCGCCACGCCGAAGCGCGCAAGCAGCGGCGGCACCAGCATGATCGACGAGCGCATTTCCTCCGGCAGGCGGTGCAGCGCGGCGTCGAACGTGGTCTCGCGGTGATGCAGCTCGAGCGTGCCCGTCTCGTGGTCCATGTGCACGTCGCTGCCCAGGGTGCGGAAGATCTCCAGGATCTTGCGCACGTCCGTGATGTCGGGCACCCCATGCAGCCGCAGCGGCTCCCAGGTGAGCAAGGTGGCACAAAGCACCGGCAGTACGGCGTTCTTGTTGGCGGAGGGGGTGATGCGGCCACGCAGCGGCGTACCGCCGTGCACGATGAGGTTGGACATGAAGAGGAAGAAGCGGGGGAGCGGGAGGCGGTGGGAAATGGCGCGTAAACAATTCGCGCCCGAAGGCGAGCACTTTACCGTCTGAAAGCGGCATGAACGGCGATGAAGTTGTAAGAACTTCAAAGCAGGAGCCACTGAATTGACAATTCTTTCGCATTACATTCACCTGATTGCCCAGCCGGCTCGCGACGAACTTGTTACTCCCGCCCCACCGCCCTGCCCGGCTAGATTGGCTGCCTCTTCTTTCGAAAGGCCCAACCAGATGACCCACGCATACACCGGCGGCTGCGCTTGCGGCGCCATACGCTACGAGATCGCGTCCGAGCCCGTCTTCCAGAACCACTGCCAGTGCCGCGACTGCCAGCGCAAGAGCGGCACCGGCCACGGCTCGTACCTCACCTTTGCGCGCGCCGGCGTGAAGCACAGCGGCAACGCCACGCTGTGGGACATGGTCGGCGACAGCGGCAACGTCAAGACCCGTGCGTTCTGCCCGGCCTGCGGCTCGCCCGTGTACATGACCTTTGCGGCCATGCCGGAGATCTTCACGGTGCATGCGGCGAGCCTGGATGATCCGGGGCGGTACAAGCCGCAGGTCGTCACGTATGCCGTGCGGGGGTATGAGTGGGACTTTCTGGATCCGGGGCTGCAGAAGTTCGAGAAGATGCCGCCGATGTGAGGAAGTCCCGGATGACGGTGCCGGACCGGCTCCGCCGTCAGCCTGCCGAGGCTCGCGAGCGATAGAGCGCGGCGTGCGCCATCGTGTATTCACTCAACGGCCCCGCCTTCACATCCGCCGCGCGAAAGTGCTCCGGCGCCTTGACATACGCCTGCACCGAAAGCGCCGAGCGCGATTCGCCGTCGACCCTCTCGACCGCAATCGAAACGCGGCGATAGCCGTCAGCCTCGGTCACTCTTTCGAGCACGTCCATCGCATCCAGCGCCGCTTGATCGACTTCGAAGACTTGCCCTGCCACCCGCTCACCCTCGCCTGCCGAAAACACGAGCCAGGGCTAGAAGACGAAGACAAGGTCGGTCATGAGTGAGAAATCAAATGTTCCGTTTACGAGCCGCATGCTTCACGCAGCCGCCGATGCGCATCGCCATCCCATGCGATCGGCTGCTGGTTCTTCGCGCGCAGGTAGTGGTGCGTGAACACGGCGAGGTAGGCCTCCAGCGTCTGTTCGACGGCATGCTCGCCCGCCAGGCTCATGCACATGGCGGCCACCTCGCTGGTGCAGAAGTGATCTTCGCGCCCGGAATTGCGCAGCTTGTATTGCGTGATCTGCTCCGGCTGCAGGCTCAACACCGGCAGCCGGTCGACGTACGGGCTCCTGCGGAACATCTTTCGCGCCTCGGCCCAGGTGGCGTCGAAAAGTATGAAGAGCGGGCGCTTGCCGCCGTCGGCATGGGCTGGCCGCACAGCGGTGACCACGCGCTCCGGCGCGGCGTACTGTCCCGGGAACACCACATAAGGCTGCCACTGCGGATCGGCCAACAGGGCCAGCAGAGCGGGATCGACCTCGGTGCGCGCCCAGCCGAAGGCGAAGGTGTCGGCCACCACGTCGGCGATCAGCCAGCCTGTGTTGGTCGGCTTGAGCGGCTCGATGTCGGCCATGAGCAGGCACACGCCCGCGCGCGTGGGCACTGACGGGCGCAAGGCGCACATGCAGTGGCTGGGCCTCAGCCGGCAGCCCGCGCAACGCTCGCTCTTGAAGCCGCCGTTGGCTAGAAAGGGCTCGGTGCTTCGCGCCAGGCGCGCGGCGCGAAGAAGGGAAACGGCGTGAGGCATGCGTCGATTCTCGACGCTGTGGCCGCCTATCTTGGTGCCAGCAGCTTCCCGCTCGCGGCAAGGCGGATGGTCCGGAACAGCAAGACGGCGATCAGACCGCTCAGGAAGGCGAGCAGCGCAACGGCCAAGCCGGTCATCGCGGGATGCCGCACGTGCTCCGCATAGCGCAGCGCGGCATTGCAGAGCGCGGCTATCGGGAAGCTCAATGCCCACCCCCCGGCGGCGAAGGCAATGCTCCGCTTGAAGATCTTGAAGGCCAGCGAGAAGAACACGAACAGGCCGAAATAGAAGAGCATCGCGGCGAAGGCGTCGACCCGCTGGAAGAAGTTGGTGTATGCGAGGAAGCCGACTTCGAACGGCGCGATCAGGATCATCAAGGACGGCACCATCTCGTTCGCGAGCTTCTCTTGATGGTGGATCAGCCTGGACATGATCATCGTGAAGAAGACCAGCGCGACCATCGTGCCCACGGCCATCGAGAACAGGTTGAGTTCCCTCGCCCAGCCCATCGGCATGGTGCCGCCCGCTACCGTGATGTCGAGCGTTGCCACGCCCGGAATCAGCCACGCCGGCACCGAATGGCCCGCGTCGACCTTGCCCCGCAGAAGCCGGCTGACGATGGTGAAGGACAGCGCAATGGTGGCCGCCGCGCCGATGCTCCAGAGAATCTCCGACGCCCGGCTGCTGAGCGGCGCCACGACCGACGAGATCAGCAGGATCGCAATGGTCACCGTGCCGAAGAAATTGCCGGCAATCGGATGCAGGAACTCGGCCCGCACGGCGGACGGATGCAGCACCGCCTTTGCGGCATAGGCGACGCAAAGCACCATGAAGATCGCGACGGCGATGCTGCTGATCGCCGCATCGACCAGAGGGCTTGCGCCGAACTGATGCCCGGCCTGCCGCCAGGCCAGCGCCAAGCCCGAGATCCCCATGACCGAGGCGAACAGATTGACCGGTAGATACTGAATGGATGCCTGCCGCGGAAGTGCCGCCTGGCTCAGCGTGTGCGTGGTGTTGATACGTGCTCCTGTGGAAGATGGGCTTCCCCAGCGCGCCACATGCATGGCTCGCGGGAGCGACGTAAAAAGTCTATTTGCGGCACCCGCAACGCAGGCCGTGGCCATGGCGCGGTTTGCGCCATTGATGGCCGTTTTCAGGCCACTGGCGGTTCGGACCTGAAGCGCCGGCGGTATTCCCGAGGCGTCGTGTCGAGCCGCTTCGCGAAGATGGTCCGCATGTGGTTCGCGCTATGGAACCCGCACCGGAACGCCACCGTTTTCAGCGGCAGGTCGGTTTCCTCCAGCAGCTTGCGGGAGAAATCGACCCGCACCTGCTCGACGAAAGCCGAAGGCGTCATGTTCGCGTTCCTGGCGAAGACGCGCGAGAAAGTGCGCCGGCTGACGCCCACCGCATCGGCGAGTTGCTCGATGGACAGTTGCTCGTCGATGTGGTCTGTGACGTGGCGCAGCACCTTCGCCACGATGGTCTCTTCCTTCGGGCCGGCCGCCAGGAAGGGGCTGTACTGCGACTGCCCGCCCTCGCGGCGGATGTACACGATGAGCCGCTTGGCAATGCGCAACGCGAGTTCGTGGCCCCAGTCTTCGGTGATCAGCGCCAGGCAAAGATCGACGCCGGCTGCGACACCGGCCGAGGTGAACAGGCTGCCATCGCGCACGAAGATCTTGTCGGGCCGCACGCGCGCCCTTGGAAACTGGGCGATGAGCCGGTCGACGTCATGCCAATGGGCGGTGACCTCCTTGCCGTTCAGCAGCCCCGCATGGCCCAGCGGGAATGCACCGTTGCAGACGGAGCCGAAACGGCGGGCACCGGCGGCCTTGGCACTCAACCACTGCAGGAAGCTTGGCTCGTACTCGTTCACCGCAGGCAGCTTCGGGCCACCCGCGACGAGCAGAAGATCGGGCTGGCCGTCGTAGTCGAGGTAGCCGGTCCCGACATGAAGGGCCATGCCGTTGGCGCAACGAACGCTCCCCGCGCGCATGCCCACCAGTTCGATCTGGTAGTGCCGGTCGGGCGGGAGAAAGCTGTTGGCCTCGGTAAAGACGTCCATCGGCGCGGCGACGTCCAGTGCCTGCACCCCTTCCAACACGACGATGACCAGCTTCATGATTCGAGCGCCTCGTCACGCACGGACGACCAGGCCCGTGAACGTGCATCCGGCATGGAAGAGCCGCACGTCGCAGCCGCCCGCCGCGGCTCGGACCCCGATGAGACGAGGAACGCCGTCTGCTTCGGACGCGCTTCGAGATGTGCTGCTCATCCGAAGATGATGGCACAGGCGCTCAGGACGTCGTCAGTGCCTCGCACTGGCTTTCGATGCGGGCATGAAGCAGGCTCAGCGACACCGAGAGCAGTCGCTGCAGCGCGCCGCGCTGGCAGGCATCGAGGAGCGGCGCGGGGTCGGTGCTGGACAAGGCGGCGTCGCGGCGGTCTTCGTCCCAGGCGAGCAACTGGGCCAGCGTGCATGCGCCCTGGACCACGTCGCGCGCATCGTTGAGGAATGCGGCCTGGTCTTGTTGGGAGGGTTCGAGCCGTTCGGCCTCGATCCATTCGAAGGGCCTGAACTGGGCGGTGGGAAGATGCGGCGCGCAAGCGCAACCGGGGTTTGAAGCAAGGGGCATGGGCCTTCCAAGGATGTCGATTTGCAACAACCGACGCCCTCGCTTCCAAACAAGGGCGGCAGCTCGAACGGGTTGGAAGACCGGGACATCCTTGCGGAAACCGGCAGGGCGCGAGCCCTCCCGTTCAAGCCGCCTAAAAAATAGGCGCAAACGAAAAAGCCGCAGACCAAGTGCGGTAACTGCGGCTTTCGTCGCAGGATGTCAGCGGGCTTCCAAACCCGGCCCCGCTTATCACGGGGCGGAGGCAATGTACGCGGTCTTTGGAAAGCCAGTCAAGCCGAGGGACGAAAACCGAGTTCTGCTGGCTCAAGCGCGCCTGTTCGGTCGGGCAAGATGTCGCCACTTCCTCAGACCTTGCCAACACCAGAAATGCCACAGCCTGTCTATCTTCGGCCACCTGAGTCGTCTGACGAGCGCGAGTTCTTGGCGTCGGTCAAGAAGAGCGGCGACCTCCACAGTCCTTGGACCTCGCCACCATCCACGCCCGAGAATTTTCGGGCTTACCTGGAAAAAATGTCTACGCCTGAAAACGCGGCATTCCTTGTTTGCAGGCATGCCGACGATTGCCTTGTCGGCGTCTTCAACGTCACCAATATCGTCAGGGGCGCGTTCCAGAGCGGCTACCTCGGCTACTACGCCTTCACCGGACACGAGAGGCAAGGCCTGATGCGAAAGGGGTTGGAAGCGGTGGTTCGATCTGCGTTCCAAGACCTCGAGTTGCATCGGCTGGAGGCCAACATCCAGCCGACCAACGTCGCCTCGATCGCGCTTGTGAAAGCCTGCGGCTTTCTGCAGGAGGGATATTCACCCCGTTACTTGAACATCAACGGACGTTGGTGCGATCACGAGCGATGGGCGATCCTCGCCGCCTAGTCACCACGACGGCAAAATTCGGCCGCGAGCGGCCTCTTGGCACGAGGGGCAAAGCGCAACTCGTACACATGCCCCTGCCATGCTTGCACCCATGAAAGTCAGCGACAACCTGAAGGCCTGGGCAAGTCGAATCAAACGCGACGGCGTGACGCTTTGGTTTGCGGGAAAGAATCCTCGGACGCCCTGGTACGCGAAGGCATTGGGTGTTTTTGTGGTGGCCTATGCGCTCAGCCCCATCGATTTGATTCCGGACTTCATCCCGGTGCTGGGCTACCTCGATGATGTTCTGCTGCTTCCCGTGCTGATCTGGCTTGCAATCCGGTTGCTGCCGCCCGGGGTGCTCGCGGAATGTCGCAGCCAGGCGGAAGAGTGGATGCAGGTGAACGGCGCCAGGCCAAGCAGCCGCGCCGGGGCCGTCCTCGTCGTGAGCCTTTGGGTGGGCTCAGGGGTCGCGGCCTGGCTCTGGTTCAAGCCGCATCCGTGAGGTGAGGACGGCCACGTGAATGGCGCTGTCAGCTGGCTGAAACGGAGGCCTTAAACTCCGCGGCCTTTCCGTTGTGTAGAGGAACAATCCGCGATGGCTTTGTTGCAACCCGGCCCTTACTTCCACGGCACGCGCGCAGACCTCCGGGTGGGCGACCTGCTCACCGCAGGCTTCCGCTCGAACTACGACGAGCGCGTCGTCATGAACCACATCTACTTCACCGCGTGGCCAAAGGGCGCGGGGCTGGCCGCGGAAATGGCGAAGGGCGACGGCCGTGGCCGCGTCTACATCGTCGAGCCCACCGGCGCCTTCGAGGACGACCCCAATGTCACCGACAAGAAGTTTCCGGGCAATCCCACGCGCTCGTACCGCAGCCGGGAGCCGCTGCGGATCGTCGGTGAACTGGAAACGTGGGAGCTCTTCGACGCGGAGTACATCCGGCAACTCAAGGAACGCGTGCGCGTTGGCATGGGAGAGATCCTGAACTGAATTCAGGGCGACGAGGCAACGCAGCGATAGCTTTCCGCCTTCGTCGTGTCGCCCGACACGTATGCCGGGTAGTTCGGATAGCGGCACATGGGACGCGTCGCCAGCGTGCTGAAGGGAGCCTTGGGCGAGTCGCGCACCTGCACGAGTGCATCGGCCGGCGGGCGGCCGCCCGTCACCCAGTTGTCCAGCGTCGTGAGCAGATCGTGGTTGGTGGGAATCTCGGCGCCTGTCGTGAGGCTCGCCGCCGTGCCGTTGTGATTGGACGCAGGCGACACGTAGAGGCGCACGAATTCGTCGACGACCGGCTGCGTCAGCTTGCCGACGACGCTCTGGTAGTACTGGATGCCGGCCATGGGGCTCTGCGCCCAGTCGCCCGCGTTCTCGCGGATGATGAGCTTGCCGCCCCGCGCACGGAAGGCCGCAAGATCGGGGTTGGTCGCGTCCATCAGCGCCGACACCTCCTGGATGCGCGCCTGGAAGTTCCTCGCGTTCCATGTGCGGATGTCGAAGGCGGCGTTCCTTGCGATCACGTAGCGGGCGTAGCTGCTGCCGTAGATCACGCCGCGAGCGTCCGCCGCGGTCGGTGGCAGGTTGGGCGCCACGCCCGTCGTCACCCAGCGCCCCACGCCCTCACCCCCGAACTGGATCTCGCCGCCGTATAGGCGGCCCGGATAGGTGGTGATGCCGTTGGCCAACGGAAATGGCATGACAGTCGGCCCGTACGAGGCCTTGAGCACTGCGAGCTGCGCGTCGGACAGACAGGTGTCGCCCGTGTCGCGCCCCCCGGGACAGCGCAGGCTCTGAAGATTGATGCGAGACGGACAAGCAAGGTAGTTGCTCACCACGCCGTCCGCGCTGTTGTCCAGCGCGTCGCAGGTGGTGTTCACGTAGTTGGCGAGCAAGCGCACCTTGTTGGCGTTGATCGCACCGCCCGAAAACTGCGGCAACTGGTAGTTGATGAAACCGTTGAAGAGCCCCGTCCAGTTGATCACCGGCACGACGGACACGATGCCGTCGAAATCTTGCGGATAACGCTGCGCCATGACCAGGCCTTCGCGCCCGCCCTCGGAGCCGCCATAGAAGTACTGTTTGCGCGGCGAGCGCAGGTAGTACTGCCGCATCAGCACGTGCGCGACGTCCTTGACCTTCTTGTACGACTGATGCGCGAAGTTCTGGAACATCTCGTCGTTCAACGCGAACCTGGCGGGATCGGTGGCGCCATAAGTGGCGCCGTCGTGGCCGGAGTCGGTACCGAAGGTCGCGAAACCCTGGGAGATCGGCTGTGGCTGGCCCGGTGCCGCATCGCGAAGTGCGGCGACGGCATCGATAACGGTGCCATTGAAGCCGCCGCCGCCCACCATGACGGCCTTCTCGTTCCACGTGGTCGGCAGGTTGAGCTGGAAACGTATCGGATCGGCACCCGCCGCAAGGGGTGCGATGGAGCCCCGCACCCTGCAGTATTCGGCGAAAGCTGGCACTGCGGTGACGGCGGGAACGACCACGGCCGACGACACGGTTGCCACGCCGCTCGGCAGTCCGATCTGCCCCGGTGAGACTGTCTTGCCCACCATGCCGGCGCAAGCCTGGGCGAGCGAGGCCTTGTCCGGCACGGCCGCACTGCCGGCCCCGCCTCCGCCCGTCGCGCATGCAGCGAGCAGCGTCGAAAAAGCGATGAGGCCGACTATGCCGATCCAGCGGCCGGGATGATTTGCTCTTGTCATGCTTGTCTCGGGTTCTGCTTCTTGGCGTGCTGGCCGGTTCGGAAGCTTCCACCCAAAACTGCACTTTATTGCTTTATTTCAAGTTGGCCGCCCAGACACATGAAGTACTTTGCCTGTTCAGCATCGAGACTCGCTCGGGATAAACCCGCACCACGCCGCATCACGCCGCAGCGGGCGCAAGCCGCCTCTCGCTCAAACCAACCGCAAATCCTTAGGCGCCACCCCATCGAACACCTTCGCCAACTGCGCCGGCGACAGCCCATACATCCGCTTGAACAGCCCGCCGAACACCGCCCGGTATTCATTGAGCACCGGATAGTCCCGGTTCTGGAACAGCGTGGCCTGCGTCAGCGCCTGCTGCTCGCCCACGATTTGTCCGCCGGCCTGCGCCGACAGGCCGCCGCCGAGCACCCAGTACACGGTCCCGTGCCCATGGTCAGTCCCCCGGTTGCCGTTCTCGCGGAAGGTGCGGCCGAATTCGCTGATGACCACGACCACGGTCTGGCGCCATGCGTCGTCGCCCATCTCCTGGGCGAAGCCGGCCACGCCGCGGCCCAGTTCCTCGAAGCGGTTGGCGAGGTAGCCGGTGGCGGCGCCCTGCCCCACGTGGGTGTCCCAACCGCCGACGTCGACGAAGCCCAGGTCGAAGCGGTCGCGCATCAGCAGCGCCATGCGGCGCGCGACCAGCTCGAAGCCCTTGGCGGTCATGGCGTTGCGGCTGGCGGCGTCCATCTCGGCCTGCACGGCGCGCATCACTTCGTCGCGCACCTGGAAGCCTTCCGCCACGGGCTGGGCCAGCGAGGTGTTGCGGTACATGCTGGCGATGACCTGGCTCTGCCGCGCGTCGAGGGCCGAGCGCGCGTTGCCCGCGAGCGCCATGTTGGCGGCCTTGGCGTTGCCGCGCAGCGAGATCGGCAACTGGTCGGTGAAGGCGATGGGCGACACGTCGGTGACGGGCCCCGCGCCGAGCACGCCGGCCAGCCGGTTGAGGAAGCCCGAGCGGTAGTCGCGGCGCTTGTCCAGTGCCTGGCCGAGTTCGATGGAGTCCTGCGTCTCGAAGTGGCTGCGCGTGAGGTCGTCGGTGCCCGCGAAGGCGATGAACGAAGCCTGCTTCTGCTGGAACATGGGCATCACGCTCTGCGCGAGCGCGGGGTGCAGACCCCAGTTGCCGTCGAGCGGCAGCGCGCCGTTGGGCGTGCCGGGGCGCGGAATGGCGATGTTGGGACGCGACGCGTAGTAGAAGTCGCTGCTGGTGGGCACCAGCAGGTTGCTGCAGTCGTAGGCGCCGCGCAGGAACACGACCAGCAGCTTGGTACCTTCGGCCGCGGGCGCGGCCATGAGTTGGCCCGCGGCACCTGCGAAGGGAGCGGCGGCCATGAGCTTCAGGAGTTCTCGACGTTGCATGACGGTGTCCTTTCTTTTGCCTTGCTCCTTCCCCCTCTGGGGGAAGGTCGGGATGGGGGCTCAGCGGCGCTTGCTCAGCCTCAACGCTTCAACGAACGCCGCTTGCCCCCACCCCTGCCC